>CP075370.1:3890000-4156044 GCA_019454225.1 Paracoccaceae bacterium
AATGTCGAACCCGATCAGGGCATCGCCCGGCAGGATGACGGCAAAGCCCAGGTCATGCGCCCAGCGGCAGGTCGAGGTGACGCAGAACGCCGCAACCGCCCCCACCAGCACCAGGCGGTCGATGCCCGCCCGGCGCAGATGCGCGTCAAGGCCGGTCCCGGCAAAGGCCGACGACCCCGATTTCCAGATCACCGCCTCGCCAGCGACCGGCAGCGCGCAGGGCATCGGCGCCCCGCCCGGCGCGTCGCGGCGGAAAGGCGAGGCAGGGTCGGGATCGTCATGATGCACATGCACCACCGGCAGCCCGCGTTCCCGGAACAGCGACAGCAGCGCCGCCACATGATCCTCGGCCTGCGGGTTCGCGCGCGGCCGCCCGGCCGTCGTGCGGTCCGCCATCCCCATCTGCATGTCGATGACCAGCAGTCCCGTGGCCATGGCTTTCCCCCTCGCTCCGTCGATGCCGATCAGACGCCCAGGCACCACCGCATGACGGCCTTCTGCGCATGCAGGCGGTTCTCGGCCTCGTCGAAAACCACCGAATGCGGCCCGTCCATCACCGTGCTTGTCACCTCGTCGTTCCGGTGCGCGGGCAGACAGTGCATGAACAGCGCATCGGGCTTGGCGCGCGCCATCAGCGCCTCGTTCACCTGATAGCCACGCAGCTGGTTGTGGCGGCGCTCCTTGGCGCTTTCGGGGTCGTGCATGCTGACCCATGTGTCCGTCACCACCAGATCGGCCCCCTCGACCGCCCTGAACGGATCGCGCTCGATGCGCATGCCCACACCCTTGGACAGGGCGAACTTCACCCAGGCCTCCTCGGGGTCCAGCGGCGGCGGGCCGGTGAAGGTGAAGTCGAACCCGAACTGGCCTGCGGCATGGATGAAGGACGCGCAGACATTGTTGCCATCACCCGACCAGACCACCTTGCGCCCGGCGATCGGGCCGCGGTGTTCCTCATAGGTCATCACGTCGGCCATGATCTGGCAGGGATGGGTGCGGTTGGTCAGGCCGTTGATCACCGGCACCGTGGCATGTTCCGCCATCTCGTGCAGCGTCGCCTCCTCATAGGTGCGGATCATGATCAGGTCGACATAGCGCGACAGCACCCGGGCCGTGTCGGCGATGGTCTCGCCATGGCCAAGCTGCATCTCCTTTCCCGAAAGCACCATGGTGGCACCGCCCATCTGGCGCACGCCGACGTCGAAACTGACGCGGGTGCGGGTCGACGGCTTTTCGAAGATCAGCGCGACCATCCGTCCGGCAAGCGGCAGGTCGTCGTCGGGGGCGCCGCGCGGACGGTCGCCCCGCGCGGTCTTCATGGTGCGGGCGGCGTCGATCATGCCGCGCAGCGCGGCGGCGTCGGTCGTATGGATGTCGAGAAAATGGTTCATGTCGTGTCTCTTGCAGCACGGCCGGCGGGCCGGACCCCCGGTTCCCCCGGGGGCATCTGGAATGGGAAGCGGGTCAGGCGGCCTTCTGCGAAAGCGCCGTGGCGGCTGCATCCAGGCGTCGGACCGCCTCGGCGATGTCGTCGTCGGGGATGTTCAGCGCGGGCAGCAGGCGCACCACGCTGTCGGCGGCAGCAACGGTCAGCACGTTCTGCGCATATCCCGCCTTCACGACATCGGCCGGCGCCACGCGGCACTTGAGCCCCAGCATCAGGCCCTGACCGCGCACGGCCTCGAACACGTCGGGGTGGGCGGCCACCAGCCCTTCTAGCCGCTGGCGGAACAGCGCGCCCTTGCGCGACACCTCGGCAAGGAACGCCGGATCGTCGACATGGTCCATGACGGCAAGACCCACGGCGCAGGCCAGTGGATTGCCGCCATAGGTCGAGCCGTGGGTTCCGGCCGTCATTCCGGCCGAGGCCGCCTCGGTCGCCAGAACCGCTCCCAGCGGAAAGCCCCCGCCGATGCCCTTGGCCACCATCATGATGTCGGGCGCGGCCCCGGCCCATTCATGGGCAAACAGCCTGCCGGTGCGCCCCATGCCGCATTGCACCTCGTCGAACACCAGCAGCGCGCCGGTGCTGTCGCAAAGATCGCGCAGCCCCTTCAGGCAGGCGTCCGGCAACACGCGGATGCCGCCCTCGCCCTGGATCGGCTCGACCAGAACCGCCGCCGTGCGGTCGGTCACGGCAGCGCGCAGCGCATCGTGGTCGCCAAAGGGCAGGTGCGTGAAGCCGGGCATCAGCGGGCCGAAGCCCTTGGTCATCTTCTCGGACCCGGCCGCCGCGATGGCGCCGGTGGACCGGCCATGGAATGCCCCCTCGAACGCCACGATCTGCGTCCGGTCGGGGTCGCCCTTTTCGTGCCAGTACTTGCGGACCATCTTGATCGCCAGTTCCGCCGCCTCGGTCCCCGAGTTGGTGAAGAACACGCGATCCGCGAAGGTCGCATTCGCCAGCCGTTCTGCCAGCGCCTCCTGCTCGGGGATGCGGTAGACATTCGACACATGCCAGAGCTTCTGCGCCTGCGCCGTCACCGCGGCAACAAGGGCCGGATGCGCGTGCCCAAGCGCGTTCACCGCGATCCCGGCACCGAGGTCTAGGTATCGCGACCCGTCCTCCGCGATCAGCCAGGAGCCTTCGCCGCGCACGAAGGACAGCGGCGCGCGGTTGTAGGTGGGAAGGACGGCAGAGGTCATCGGCAAGCTCCCGATTGCAAGGCCCAAGGGGTGCCCGAGGGCAGACGGCATGTCAACAAAGAGGGAAGGGATCGCAGGCGGATGGCCCGCGCGGACGGGTGTGCGTCAGCGTCGGCGTCGGATGGGCAGGGGGGCCATGAGCGCGATCATCGGCGCTCTATGCCGGTTCGTCGCCGTCTTGTCCAGCGGCATCGGGCAGCGGCCGATAGCCGGGTTCGGCGATCTCGGCGGCAATCGTCGCGGCATCCGCCTCGATCCCGAGCATGGCGAAGAGATCGGTCAGGAACGGCAGCGGCGCGGCGCGGGCCGCGTCCATGTCGCACAGCACGAAGGGCGCGTCGGTGCGGTCGGCCACGTCGGACAACGCCAGATGCGCAGCCAGCCCCTTGCGCAGCAGCCACAGGCCATCCCGCCCGGTGTCGAGGTTGCGCGACCGGATCGACTGCATCACCGCGAGCGGATTGCGCAGGGCCACCACGACGACCGGGTCGCGCAGCAGGGGTGCCAGGTCGGGCACGAGGGCGATGGCGCGGGGAAACTTGAAACCCCAGCGGGGGTGCATGGCGTTGCGCCGCGCGATCAGATCATGCAGCGCCGCCGTCTCGGCGGGCGTGCGCCCGCGGCGGGGGTTGAAGAACAGCGCCGCGAATTCGGCATCCTCGTGATTCACCTCGCGAAAACGGTCGCCCAGGTGGACCCCGGCGCGGATCAGCGCATAGGCCAGGAACGAGGTCATCCCCTGCGCCGCCCCCACCACAAGGAAGGTGGCCGATACCCGCCGCGCCGCGAGCGCGGCGGGGCGCAGGACGGTCAGGTGATCGCCGAGCACGAGATCGGACATGGCGCGCCCCCGGTTGTGGCCGTGTGGCGGCTAGCAGCGCGGCGGGCATGCGTCAACGCCGGGGCGGCTTGTATCCGCGACCGGGGCAGCTAAAATGCGCGACTTGCGAAGGGCCGCCCGTCCTTTGCCCGCCATTGCCATGGGAGACGACGGATGTCCTGGACCGACGAGCGTGTCGAGACGCTCAAGCGCATGTGGGCCGAGGGCCAGAGTGCAAGCCAGATTGCCAAGGAACTGGGCGGGGTTACGCGCAATGCGGTGATCGGCAAGGTGCATCGCCTGGGCCTGTCGAACCGGGTTGGCGGGGTCGGCGGCCGCGAGGATGGCGAGGAAGAGGCCGTGCCGCAGGTGGCTGCGGCCGATCCTGCGCCGCGCGTGGTGCAGGCCGAGGCGGCCGCCCGGCCGGCCGAGATTCCCCGCCCGGCCGCCGAGCGCCCGGCAACGGTGCCGCCGGTGGCGCCCGCGTCGAACGTGACGCCCCTGCCCGCCCGCAAGCCGATCGTGCCCGCCGGACAGCCGCTGCCGCCCCAGCCATCGGCCAACGAGATCAGCCCCGAGGCCCTGGCTTCGGTGCGCGAGGTCGAAAAAAGGGCGCGGAAACTTACGCTTATGGAACTGACGGAACGCACCTGCAAATGGCCGGTGGGCGATCCGGCGACGGATGATTTCTGGTTCTGCGGCCTGCCGTCGCTGCCCGGCAAGCCCTATTGCGAGGCGCATGTCGGCGTCGCGTTCCAGCCGATGAGCGCGCGGCGGGACCGGCGGCGTTGAAGCGGTTTCTTGACGCGGACCACCCGATGTTCGCACGGGCCTGGGTTCGCTGGGCGACCGTCGCGGTGCCTGGCGCATGGGCAATTTTCGAAGCGTCCACAGGGGCTTGGATCTGGGCCGCGATGTTCCTCGCGGCCGCCGGATATGCCTTTTGGGTGCTGATCCTCAGGCGTTGAGGCGGGCGATGATCTCGTCCGCCAGGGCGGCGATTTCGGTGGCTGCCGGGCTCTGGCCGGTTTCGGCCACGCCCAGGCCCTGACCCAGCGTCTCGGCGAAGGCGATGCGCTGGCCGAGGCGGGCGCGGGCGATGTCGGGGGTCAGTTCGGCGGCGGCGGCGGCCACTTCCTCGGCGAGGCGGGTGCCGGAGCGGGTGCGGTTGAGCACAAGTGTTGTGGGTTTGCTGACGCGGGCCGCAAGATCGAGTACGCCATCGGTGGCCCAGAGGTCGACGTGGCTGGTCGCGACCGGAATCAGGATCAGGGTGGCCTCTCGCAGGGCCGGGCGCAGGTCGCTGTCGATCTTGGGGGGCGTGTCAATGATCACGAAGTCATTGCTTTTCCTGAGTTTTTCAACCTCATAGCCGACCCCCCAGGCAGAGGCGGTCGAAAAGTCCATGTCGGACACGCCACGGTCGCGGCGCGTCATGAACCAGCGGCCGAGCGACCCCTGCGGATCGGTGTCGAGCAGCGCAACCCGTTGACCGCGGCGGACAATCTCGACGGCGAGGTTGACCGCGAGCGTGGTCTTGCCGCTGCCGCCCTTCTGCTGGGCGATGGTGAGGACATGGGCCATGGGAACCCCCTTTGCTGCGGTGCAGCATAGGGTGATTCGCGCGGGGTTAACAGCGCAGCGTTCCGCGCATTTCGCCGCTGTCACCCTGGAGGCTGCGATCGGCCAGCCGGCAGCCCGTGACGGGTTCGATCAGGCCGATCATGGTGGCCCGGATCGCCTGGTGTTCACCCCTTGCGGCATAGCCGAGCCGGATCACCTGGACGCGGTTTTCGGTAAAGAATACCGTATATTGCCGCCCATCCACGGTGACGTCGCGGCGGGCCGCGCCGAAGAATTCGGGCGCCGGGCTTGCACCGCAGGCGGCGAGGATCGGGCAGACGGCAAGGAGCGTGCGCCATGGTGACATTCCGCCATGGAACGGCTCCTTGGTTAAGGAAAGGTTGACGGTCTGGCAGGCGTCTGGCGCACGTCTGGCCTGCGTCGGGACGGCGCGCGCGCCGGTAAGGCGTCGTTCATGCCGCCGCGCGAGCCTTGGCGCAGCACAGGAGACGCCATGCCCCGCCGTACCCCGCCCGCCCGCCGTCCGGCCCGCCAGGCCGCCCATTACGCCTATATGGCCGATGTCATGCGCCGCCTGGAATGGGACCTGCACAACACCATCGCGATGACCGGTCGCGTGCCCGCCGCCTGGCACGAGATCGCCCGGGCCGAGCCGCACAGCGCCACGGTGAAGGTCACGCTGCGGCTGGAGGCCGATGTGGTGAAGTTCCTGAAGTCGATGGGCGAGGGCTGGGGCCCGCGCGCGAACGACATCCTGAAAAGCTGGATGCACGCCCGGCTGGCGGGGGTGATCCGGGGTGCCGAGACGGTGGACTACTACCGCGCCCGGACCGGCGCGGGGCTTGACGGGCCGAAGCCCCGGTTCGGCGCGACGGCGCGGGAGTTCGACGAGGAGGACGGCGTGACGGCGGCCCATACGGTGCCGAAGAAGGTCGAGATGATCGAGGTGCTGCAGGCCCGCTATGCCACCGAGGGCGAACCCGAGGGCGGATTGCCGGACCTGCGGGTGAAGTAGCGCGTCGCGGATCAGAGGGGCGGATAGGATGGCGGGAAGATCGCGCCCACGGAGGGGTGGCCGAAGGTGCGGTCGGGGTATTTCGCCACGAGGCCGTCGAACTGGGCCTGCGCCCGGGCGCGCGCCGCGACCATGTCGAACCCCGCGACCTGGCCGTCGCGCATCGACAGGCGGCCATCCACGAAGACCGCCCGGGTGACCCGGCCGGTGGCGCCGAGGATCAGGCTGCGCACGGGATCGACGCGGGGCGCGATCAGCGGATCGGCCATGTCGAACACCGCGATGTCGGCCCGGGCGCCGGGCATCAGGCGGCCGAGGTCGGGGCGGCGCAGCGCATCGGCGCCGCCGGTGGTGGCCGCGTCGAACAGGTGCTGGGGCGCGGCATCGTCGATGCCGTCGCCCATCATCCGCGCCGCCATCACCCCGACCGCCATGTTCAGCACCATGTCGGGCGGGGCGGTATCGGTGCCCATGCCCAGCCGGATACCCATGCGCCGCACCCTGGCCAGCGAGTTCAGCGCCCCGCCCGACCGGGCAAAGACCAGCGGGCAATGCGCGATGGTGACGCCATGGTCGGCGTAGAGCAGAAGGTCATCGGCGGTGGCCTGCACGGCATGGGGGGCGATCAGGCGGTCGGTCAGCGCGCCGAAGCGGGCCAGCCATTGCGGCGCGGTGGTGCCGTGCAGGCGGGCGACGGCCTCGCGTTCCATCACGCCCTGGGCCATGTGAAGCCGCACCGGCACGTCGAGGTCGCGGGCGGCCGACATGGTGCGGGCCAGGAGCGCCTCGGTGCAGGTTTCCACCCGGTCGGGCGCCAGCATGCCCTGCACCAGCCCGCCGAAGCGGCCCGCCTGGGCCTGCACGAAGGCGATGGCGTCATTCAGGCCGCGCAGGCCGCGCGCCTCGTCGAAGCGGGGTTCGAGGATGCCGGGCGCGGTGCAGACCATGCCCCCCGCCCGATAGGCCGGGCCGAGCCAGACGCGCAGCCCGAGATCGCCCGCGGCCTGGGCTGCGGCCTCGAATTCCGGCACCGTCTCGCCCCATTCGCGATAGAAGAGCGAGGCGATGGGCAGGGCCGAGGTGATGCCGTTGCACAACAGTTGGGCAAAGGCGAAGCGCTTCTGGAAGGCCAGTTCCTCGGGGGCATACATCTCGTAGGGGCCACGGTCGATGTAGGTCTGCGGCCAGACGCGGCCCTTGGCCCAGGCCGGGCCGCAATCGACGCCCAGCATCGTGGTGTCGAGGTCGGAGAGCGCGTCAAGGTCGATGAAGCCGGGAGAGACCAGCACCTCGCCCAGGTCGAGGCGGCGCGCGACCTCGCCGGGGAAGCGGGGCCCGACGTGGAGGATGCGGTCGCCCTCGATCACCAGTTCGCCGTTCTCGAGCAGGCGGTGGCCGCCATCGGCATGGGCCACGATCCAGCGGGCGGCAAGCGCGGTGCGGCCCGCCGGGCGCTGGCCGAGGGTGAGGCTGTCGAGCATCAGGGGGCATCCTTGAGGGCGCGGCCGTCGCGCGCCACGACGCGGCCGGATTTCACGGTGAGCGGTCGGGGGGCGGCATCGGCCACCGCCTCGGCCAGGGTTGTGCCGGTGAGCAGCGTCAGGTCGGCGCGGCAGCCGGGGGCGAGGCCGTAGCCGTCGAGCGCCATGACGGCCGCGCCCCCGGCGGTGCAGACCGACAGGGCCAGTTCGACATCGGCATCGGCGCGCAGGTTGTTGCGCAGGGCGAGGATGCGGGCGCGGTCGAGCATGCAGGGGCGGTTCCAGGGGTTCCAGGTGTCGCGCACCCCGTCGCAGCCCGCGCCCATCCGCACCCCCGCCGCCGTCAGGCGCCGGACCTGCGGCACCTCGCGCGAGGGGGCGCCGGTGGTCAGGATGGCGATGTCCTGATCGGCGAGCGCGGCGATCAGCGCCTCGGTCCGGGCGTGGTCGTTCATGCCGAGGCAGAACGCATGGCTGATGGCGACGCGGCCCTTCATGCCGAGGGCGCGGGTGCGTTCGAGGATCAGCTCGGTCGTGAAGGCGCCGAGTTCGCCCGCCTCGTGCAGGTGGATGTCGATTTCCCTGCCGTGGCGGTCGGCCAGGGCGAAGATCGTGTCGAGATGCGAACGGGGATCGCGGTCGATGGCGCAGGGGTCGAGCCCGCCGACCAGATCGGCACCCATGCGCAGCGCCGCGTCCAGCAGGTCGGCAGTGCCGGGGCGGATGACGAGGCCGGACTGCGGGAAGGCCACGATCTGGATCGTGACCTCGGCCGCAAGCGCCTCTCGGGTGGCCAGCACGCCTTCGAGCATGGCAAGGCCGTGGTCGGTGTCGACATCGACATGGCTGCGGATGTGGGTGGTCCCGTTGCCGACGAGGGCGAGGGCGTGGCGCATCGACTGGCGGTGCGGATCGAGCCCGAGCGTGGTGCGGGCGCGGCGTTCGTTGTCGATCATCGCGCGCAGGTCGGTGCCGACGGCGTTGCGATACCAGCCCATGCCCATCACCGTCTTGTCGAGATGGGTATGCGCCTCGACCAGGCCGGGGATGGCGATGGCGCCCCGGGCGTCCTCGGCGGCGATGCCCGGGGGCGCGGCGGCGGCAAGGCCCGGGCCGATACCGGCGATGCGGCCGGCCTGGATCAGGATATCGGCCGGGGGGCCGCCCATCGGCCGGGCGTTGCGGATCAGGAGGTCGGCGGTCATGCGACCTCCAGCCGGAAGCCGCCGGTCTTGGCGCGGGGCCAGGCATAGGCCCCGAGCTTGGAGGTGCGGTAGCCCATGCCGACCAGGGCCTCGGCCTGCTTGACGGCGGCGGTCACCCCGTCGATCACCGGAACGCCGGTCTCCTCGGTCAGGGCGGCGCAGAGGTCGGCCATCCCGGCGCAGCCCAGCACCACGGCCTCGGCCCCGTCCAGCAGGCGGGCGGCGCGGATTTCGGCGGCGAGCAGGGCCTGCGCGCGGGCCGGATCGTCATCGAGCGCCAGCACCGGCAGGTCAATGGCGCGCACCCGGCGGCAGCGTCGGCCGGCGCCATAGGCATCGGCCAGATCCTCGATGATCGGGACCGAGCGGGGCAGCGTGGTGACGACCGAGAACCGCGCCGCGAGCGTCATCGCCACCTGCATCGCGGCCTGGCAGATGCCGAACACCGGGCCGGCCGCGACCTCGCGGGCGGCATCGAGGCCGGGATCGTCGAAACAGGCAATGACATGGGCCGCGGCGCCGCGCGCTTCGGCGGCGCGGATCGCCGCCAGCATCGCGGGCACGGCCAGCGCCTCGTCGGCGTAGCCCTCGATCGAGGCGGGGGCGCCGTCGGGGTTGCACAGGTCGATGACCGTGCCGGGAGCGGCGACCCGCGCGGCGGCCCGGCCCACCTGCGCCGTCATCGACGCGGTGCCGTTGGGATTGACGACATGCAGGCGCATCAGCCGACCCTTTCCTTCGGCGCGGCCAGCTGCGCGGCTTCCCAGACCGCGGCGTCGGCGGGCTTTTTCAGCTCGAACTGGCGGTCGCTGACGATGTAGTTGTCGGCGTGAAGCCGCGCGATGGGCTGGTAGACATCGGGGTTCACATAGCGGCCGCGTTCGTCGAGGCAGTCGCGCCGGACGTGCATTTCCAGCACCTCGCCCAGCACGATGGCGCGGCGCGGAAAGTCGATGATGCGCTCGACCCGGCATTCCATCGCGCAGGGCGTGTCGGCCAGGCGCGCGGCGCCGATCTGGCGGCAGGGCGCGGCGGCCAGCCCGGCGAAGGCGAGTTCGTCGACCTCGGGCGCGAAGTTGATGCCACAGAGGATCATCGCCTCGGACAGCGCCATGTCGACCATGTTGACGCAGAACTGCCCGGTGCGGCGGATGTTGCGCAGCGTATCCTTCTCGCCGCCGTTCGGCCGGGCGCTGAAGCCGATGATGACGATTGGCGGTTCGTGCGAGAACACGTTGAAAAAGCTCATCGGTGCCGCGTTGTCGTGGCCGTCTTCGGCGCGGGTGGTGACGAGCGCGATGGGCCGCGGGCCGACGAAGTTCGTCAGCAGGCGATAGCGGTCTTCGGGCGGCAGGCTGGTGAAGTCGAACTGCATCATCCGGCCTTTCGTTGCGCCAGCGGGCCGACCTGGGCCTGCATCCGCGGTTGCATGGCAGGCGTTCCCGCGAGGTGACAGCGCACCTGCGCCCGGCCATGGCGCGCGAAGTCCGGGGCCTCGGCGCGGCAGCGGTCGATGGCGAGCCGGCAGCGGGGGTTGAAGTGGCAGCCGGGCGGCGGCGTGATGGGGTTCGGCACCTCGCCCGCCGGGCGGTCGGCGTCGCGGTTCTTCATCGAGATGTCGGGGACGGTATCGAGCAGCAGCCGGGTGTAGGGATGCTGCGGGCGGGCGAAGATGTCGTCGGCGGGCGCGAGTTCGACCAGGCGGCCCAGATACATCACGCCGATCATGTCGGAGATGTAGTTCACCACGGCAAGGTCGTGGCTGATGAACAGGTAGGTCAGGCCCAGTTCGCGCTGAAGGTCGCGCATCAGGTTCAGGATCTGTGCCTGCACCGAGACGTCGAGCGCCGATGTCGGCTCGTCGCAGACCAGGAACTCGGGCCTGGTCGAGATCGCGCGCGCGATCGAGATGCGCTGCCGCTGCCCGCCCGAGAACTCGTGCGGGAACTTCTCGCCATCCGCGGCGGTCAGGCCGACGAATTCCAGCAGGCGGTCGACCTCTCGCCGGCGTGCGGCGGGGTCGGGATGGGTGCCGAAGGACAGCATCGGTTCGCCGATGATCCGGGCCACGCGCCAGCGCGGATTGAGGCTGGCATAGGGGTCCTGAAAGATCATCTGCATGCGGCGGCGGGTGGCGGCGGGCTTGCCGGCGGGCTGCCCCGCCAGTTCCTGGCCGTCGAAGCGGATGCTGCCCGCCGTGGGGCGGGTGAGGCCCATCATCAGCTTGGCCACGGTGGACTTGCCGCAACCCGATTCCCCCACGAGGCTGAGCGTCCGGCCGCGCGGGATGACGAAATCGACGCCGTCGACGGCATGCACGAACTGCCGTCCGCCTCCCTCGATCAGGCGGTTGAGCAGCGGGCGCGACAGGTCGAAGGTCTTTTTCAGACCGGCGACCTCGACCAGGTTCGGAGTGTCGGTCATGCGGGAACCTCTTCCGTCAGGTGGCAGGCGGTGGCGCGCGCGCCCGTGGTGACAAGCTCGGGGCGGATCGTGGCGCAGCGGTCGATGCGGCGGGGGCAGCGCGGGGCGAAGGCGCAGCCCGCGGGACGGTTGGCGGGCCGGGGCATCGCGCCCTCGATCTGCGGCAGGCGATCGGGACGCGGGCCGATGCGGGGGATCGAGGCCATCAGGCCGGCGGTGTAGGGATGGCGCGGGCTTTCCAGAACCTCGGCCACCGCGCCGACCTCGACCAGCCGCCCGGCATACATCACCGCCACCCGGTCGGCGGTTTCGGCGATCACCCCCATGTCGTGGGTGACGAGGATCACCGCCGCGCCGGTTTCGCGGGTGAGCCTGCGCAGGAGCGCGATGATCTGCGCCTGCACGCTGACATCGAGCGCGGTCGTGGGTTCGTCGGCGATGATCAGCCGCGGTTCGGCGCAGAGCGCCAGCGCGATCACCACGCGCTGCCGCATGCCGCCGGAATACTGGTGCGGGTAGGTGTCGATGCGTTTCTCGGGGGCCGGGATGCCGACGCGGCGCAGCCAGTCGATTGCGCGTTCGCGGGCTTCCGCCCGGGACAGCGGCAGGTGGGTGCGGATGGTCTCGACCAGCTGCTCGCCCACGGTCAGCACCGGGTTGAGGCTGGTCAGCGGGTCCTGGAAGATCGCGCCGATGCGGCGGCCGCGGATGCGGCGCATCGCGTCGGGGGACAGGTTGTCGATGCGTTGCCCCTCGAGCAGGATGCGGCCCCCGGCGATGCGGCCGGGCGGTTCGATCAGGCCGATGATGGCGGCGCCCGTCATCGACTTGCCCGCGCCGCTTTCGCCGACCATTCCGAGGATCTCGCCGGGGGCGACGGTCAGGGTGACGTCCTCGATGGCATTGGTGCTGCCGGTGCGCGACGGGAAGGCGACGGTGAGGTTCTCGACGGAAAGCAGGGTCATGGCGGGTTACCTCAGCTTCGGGTTCAGCGCGTCGCGCAGCCAGTCGCCCATCAGGTTGACGGCAAGGACCAGCACGACAAGGACGACGGAGGGAAAGATCACCACCCACCAGATGCCCGAGAACAGGTATTCGTTCCCGATGCGGATGAGGGTGCCGAGCGAGGGCTGGGTGGCGGGCATGCCGACGCCCAGGAAGGACAGCGTCGCCTCGGTCAGCACGGCCATGCCGAGGTTGATCGTGGCGATGACGAGGACCGGGCCCAGGACATTGGGCAGGATGTGGTGCCACATGATGCCCGCGCCCGAGACGCCGTTGATGCGCGCGGCCTGCACGTATTCCTTCTGCCGCTCGACCATGGTCGAGCCGCGCACGGTGCGGGCGTACTGCACCCAGTTGGTCAGCCCGATGGCGAGGATCAGCACCCAGATCGCCGCCTCCTGGTGCTGCGAGGGGGGCAGGATGCCGCGGGCGATGCCGTTGACCAGAAGCGCCACGAGGATCGCGGGGAAGCTGAGCAGGATGTCGGCGAAGCGCATGATCGCGCCGTCGATCCAGCCGCCCACGAAGCCGCCCAGCAGCCCCAGCGAGATGCCGATGGCGGCGGCCAGCGCGACGCTGGCAAAGCCCACCAGCAGCGACAGGCGCAGGCCGTAGAGGATGGAGGAATAGACATCGCGCGCCTGGGTGTCGGTGCCCAGCAGATAGCGCGGGTCGCCGCCGTCGACCCAGGCCGGGGGCAGTTCGCTGTCGAACAGGCTGAGCTGCGAGATGTCATAGGGGTTCTGCGTCGCCAGAAGGGGGGCAAGCGCCGCGGCAGCGAACAGGATGACGATCAGCACGGCGGAGATGCGCGCGGTCCAGGACCGGCGGAAGCTCCAGCCGACATCGCTGGCCCAGACGCGGGCGAGGGGTGAGAGGGCTGCGGACATGGCGTGGCTCCTGCGGTCAGTGCGCGGCGCGCGTGCCTTCGACGCGCAGGCGCGGGTCGAGCACGGCGTAGAGCAGATCGACGGTGGTGTTGATGACGACGAAGATCAGGCTGACGAGCACCAGATAGGCGGCCATCACCGGCACGTCGCCGAAGCTGACGGCCTGGATGAACAGGGCGCCCATCCCCGGCCACTGGAACACCGTTTCGGTGATGATCGCGAAGGCGATCAGTCCGCCAAGCTGAAGCCCGAAGATCGTGATCACCGGGATCAGGGTGTTCTTCAGCGCATGGCGAAAGTGGATCGAGCGGTCGGACAGGCCGCGGGCGCGGGCGAACTTGATGTAGTCGGTGCGCAGCACCTCCATCATCTCGGCCCGGACAAGGCGCATGATCAGGGTCAGCTGGAACAGGCAGAGCATGACCGAGGGCAGGATCAGCGCCTTGAGCCCCGAGACGGTGAGGAACCCGGTGGACCACCATCCGATGTCGATCACGGTGCCGCGCCCGAAGGACGGCAGCCATCCGAGCCAGACCGAAAACACCAGGATCAGCAGGATGCCGGTGACGAAGGTGGGCAGCGAGATGCCGACGAGCGAGATGAATTGCAGCGTCTGGGTTGACAGGCTGCGCGGTCGCAGCGCCGTCAGGATGCCCAGCGGGATGCCGAGGAGCAGCGACAGCCCCGCCGCCACCAGGACGAGTTCGGCGGTCGCCGGGAACCGTTCGGCCAGCAGGGTCGACACCGGGCGGGCGTTGCGCCAGGACAGGCCGAAATCGCCCTGCGCGGCGCGGACCACGAAGCGCCCGTACTGCACGTAGAGCGGCTGGTCGAGGCCCAGCCTTTCGCGCACGGCGTCGCGTTCCTCGGTGCTGGCGTTCTCGGCCACCATCGAGTTCACGGGGTCGCCCATGAAGCGGAACATCATGAAGGCGATCAGCGCGACGGCAAGCATCACGAAGACCGACTGGACGATGCGGCGGATCAGAAAGCCGAGCATGGCATCACCTCGTTCCGGCGGGAAATGGGCCGCGCGTCCGGCGCGCGGCCCCGGGGGATCAGGGGTTTACCCGTGCATACCACAGGCGGACCAGATCGTCGGCGGCCTGCGGCACCTCGACCTTGTCGCTGGCGGCCCAGGACAGCGGCTGCTGGTGGACGGGCAGCCATGCGATGTCGGCCTTGGCGAGCATCAGCGCCTCGATCATCATCGCCTGGCGCTTTTCCTCGTCGATCTCGACCGCGACGGCGCGGGTCAGTTCATCGACCCTGGGGTTGGAATAGCCCGAGGGGGTGAAGGTGCCGTATTCGCCACCGGGGGTGGCGAGCATCGCCGAGAGCACCGAGAAGCCGTCGAGCATGGGCAGCGTGGCCCAGCCCAGCATGAACATGTCGACCTTGCGTTCATCGACCTTCTGGAAGTGGATCTGGCGCGGTTCGGTCACGAGGCGGGGTTCCAGCCCGACCTGGCTGAGCATCGCCGCCATGGCCTGGCAGATGCCCTCGTCGTTCACGTAGCGGTCGTTCGGGCAGTTCAGGTTGAAGGCGAAGCCGTCGGCATAGCCCGCCTCGGCCAGCAGCGCGCGCGCCTTGTCCTGGTCGAAGGGCAGGCGTTCGTCCATCGCGTCGGTGAAGCCCTTGACCTCGGGCGCGATCAGCGAACCGGTGACCCGCGACTTGCCGCGCATGATGCGGTCGCGGATCAGGTCCATGTTGATGGCGTGGTAGATCGCCTGGCGCACCCGGAGGTCAGCCAGCGGGTTGCCCTCGACATTGCCGTCGTTCAGCGCGGGGCCCATGTTGAAGCCCATCATGATGCTGCGCAGGCCGGGGTTTTCCAGCATCCGCACGCCGGGGGCGGCGTCGATGCGCGCGGCATCCTGCAGCGGCGCGGGCTCGATCAGGTCGATCTCGCCGGACAGGAGCGCCGCGACGCGGGTGGCGGCCGAGGCGATCGGCGAATGCTCGATGCGGGTCAGGTTGTGCTGCGGCGTGTCCCACCAGGTCTCGTTGGCGACCAGGACGTTCAGCGCATCGGGGCGGCGGCTTTCCAGACGGAAGGGGCCGGTGCCGTTGGCGTTGTTGGTGGTATGGCCCTCCTCGCCGCGACTGGCGTCGATGGGGGCGGTCGCGCCATGGGTTTCCAGCCAGCCGGAATCCAGCACGAAGATGTTCGTCAGGTAGTTGTTCAGGAGCGGCGTCGGCCCCTCCATCACCAGGTCGACCGTCAGGTCGTCGACCTTTTCTACCGCCTTGAGGCCGGGCAGGTTGCCGCGCAGCGGCGATTTGGGATCGACGGCGCGCATCAGCGAGATCGCCACGTCATCGGCGTCGAGCGCCTCGCCGCCGTGGAAGGTGACGCCCTCGCGCAGGAAGAACCGGATGCGGTTCGGCTCGATCATTTCCCAGCGGGTGGCGAGTGCGGGCTCGATGTTCAGGTCGGCGTCGTAGCGCACCAGCGGTTCGTAGATGTGATGCGTGAAGATGTTGGTGAAGCTGTCGGTCACCGCATGGGGATCGAGCCCGTAGACATCGCGCGCGGTGGCATAGCGCAGCGTCTCGGCGCTGACCCCCGACGCAAGAAGCGTCGCGAGCGTGGCGGAAGTGATCAGTGGGCGCAGCATGGTCGGTCTCCCCGTTGTGCGTTGCGGCAACGCGAGCCCTGCGTGCGGTGCAGGGCGGCGATGCATATATTGCAAACATACGGCTGACTTTTTGTCTACAATTTTTTATCAGTCTCGGAACAGAAATGTTGACTTTGGCCGCGCGAGGCGCGAATCTGATGCAATATCAGTGGCGGAGGCTGTTTCGATGAGCGAAACCGAAACCATGGGCGAGGCGCCGCATACGGCGATCTACAACCGGATCTGGCAGTCGATCGCCGAGCGGAAGCTGAAGCCGGGCACCCGACTCAAGGAAGAGCAGCTGGCCGAGATCTTTTCGGTCAGCCGGGCCCGGGTGCGGCAGGCGCTTGCCGCACTCGAGCGCGACGGGCTGGTGACGCTGGTGCCGAACCGGGGCGCCTTCGTGTCGCAGCCCTCGATCGAGGAGGCGCGCGACATCTTCTTTGCACGGCGCACCATCGAGGCGCGGCTGGTCGAGCGGCTGTGCGCCGCACCCGCGCCCGAGGCCATCGCGCGGCTGCGCGCCCATGTGGCCGAGGAACGCGCGGCGGGGCTGCGCGGCGACACCAAGGCCTGCGTGCGGCTGTCCGGGGGGTTTCACCTTCTGGTGGGGGAACTGGCGGGATCGCCCTATCTGTGGGACGTGCTGCGTGACCTGGTATCACGCACCTCGCTGATCGTCGCCATGTACCAGACCCGCAGCCAGGCCGAATGCGGCCCGGACGAACACGACGGCATCGTGACGGCCATCGCGGCGGGCGACGCGGCGCGGGCGCGGCACCTGATGGACCATCATATCGACCATCTGGAGGGGCAGCTTGACCTGACGGGGGCCGACGACGGCCCGACCGACCTGCGCGAGATGCTGCTGTGACCGGGGTCGTGCATGACCTGGTGCTGTGCTGTGCGACGGTCGTTACGGTCGATCCGTCGCGGCGGGTGCTGGAGGACGGCTGGATCGCGGTGGACGGCGACCGGATCGCGGCCCTGGGCACCGGCCCGGCCCCTGCCGCGCGCCGCCGGATCGACCGGCCCGGGCTGATCGCCCTGCCCGGCCTGATCGACGCGCATTCCCACGCGGGCCACGGGCTTGTCCGGGCGGCGGGGGATGGCGACGGCGACCTGTGGTTCCGCATCTGCGCCGACATCTACGCGGGCGTGGCGACGCCCGAATTCTGGCGGGCCGAGGCGCAGCTGGCGCAGCTGGAGCGTATCCAGTCGGGCGTGACGACGGCGATGACGCTGCTGGGCGGCGGCGCCGACGTGATGCGGACCGACACCGCCGAGGCGGGCGACGCGCATTGCGCGGTGACACGGGCATCCGGCCTGCGCACGATCCTTGCGGTCGGGCCGGGGCGCCTGCCGTTCCCGCTGCATTTCGGGCCGGACCGGCGCGCGGTGTCCTTCGACACGCAGATGGCGGTGTCGGCCGACCTGATCGCGCGGCACGACGACGTGCTGGCGGAACGGACCGGCGTGGCGCTGACCATGCCGGTCTATACGGCCGAGCACCTGGCGGCGCATGACGCCGAGATCCGCGCGATGTCGCGGGCGGTGCGGGCCATGCAGGACGCCACCGGCGTGATCCTGACGCAGGACGGGCACCGGTCGGGATCGGTGGCCGTGGCGCAGGATCTGGGCATCCTGTCGCCGCGCGCGGCGCTTGGCCACAGCATCGACCTGACGCCCGAGGATTTCGCCGCGCTGCGCGCAACCGGCGCCAGCATCATCCACAACCCCTCGGCCATCATGTCGATCAGCGGGCGCTGCCCGGTGCCCGAACTGATCGAGGCGGGCATCAACGTCTGCATCGCGTCGGATGCCGGGGCGCCGGACCGGGGGCATGACATGTTCCGCCACATGGCGCAGGCCATGCACTACCACCGCCGCCATTTCCGCGATGCCGCCGTGCTGCCCGAGGGCAAGGTGCTGGAGATGTGCACGATCGACGCGGCGCGCGCGATCGGGCTCGAGCGCGACCTCGGCTCGATCGAGCCGGGCAAGAAGGCCGATATCGTGCTGCTGGACGGGCGCAGGCCGCACCTGTGGCCGCCGGTCATGGCGCTGAACCGGATCACGCATTTCGCCGGGGCGGCGGATGTGGACACGGTCGTGGTGGACGGCCGGGTGATCATGGAGGCGCGGCAGGTCGCGACGCTGGACGCGGATGCGGTGCTGGAAACCGCCCGGGCCGAGGCCGACCGCGTGTTCGCCATGGCGGGCCATGACGCCGCGCGGGCCGAGGGCGCCGACCTCTGGGGCCGCGCCAGCCGGCACAAGGGCGCGTTCCGCGCCGCCGGATCGACGGAATAGCCGCCCCGGTCAGCCCGCCAGGGCGGCCAGCGCGGCGGCGGCAAGCCGGTCGGGCGGCTCGGCCGAGGTCAGGGTGAAGCCGCGCTCGTCGGGCATCAGGGGCTCCAGCGTGGCAAGCTGGCTGTCCAGCAGCGCGGGCGGCATGAAATGGTCCTGCCGCAGCGCCATCCGGTCGCGCAGCACCGCGACGGGCGGCGCGAGATGCACGAAGACCAGCGGTCCTGCGGCGCTCAGCCGGTCGCGGTAGGTCCGGCGCAGCGCCGAACAGGACAGCACGACCGGGCCGGGCGATACCGCCAGACGGTCGGCCAGCGCGGCCAGCCAGGGTGCGCGGTCGGCATCGGTCAGCGGAATGCCCGCCGCCATCCGCGCGCGGTTTCCGGGCGGATGCAGGTCGTCGCCCTCGAGGAACACCGCGCCGAGATGGCGGGC
The DNA here is from genome assembly GCA_019454225.1 of Paracoccaceae bacterium. NCBI lineage: Bacteria > Pseudomonadati > Pseudomonadota > Alphaproteobacteria > Rhodobacterales > Paracoccaceae > Paracoccaceae bacterium. Next base: position 3,908,440 of record CP075370.1, read on the forward strand.
CAGCGCGGCGCCGAGGGTGGACTTGCCGCAGCCGCAGACGCCCATCACCACCACATGCCGCATCACCGGGTCCGCCACCGGGGCGGGGGCTGCGCGACCCCGGGCGCGGCGGCCCGCAGCAGGCAGGGGCCGGCGCTCTCGGCAACCGATAGGCCCGGGATGGCGAAGGCGGCAAGGGCGGCCGGCAGGGTCAGGCGCATGTCCAGGGCTCCGCTTCGGGGCAGTCGGCGAGGGCCTGTGCAAGCCGCACCTCGCGTCGGCCCCGACCTTGCCCCCTTGGTTCCGCCCAGTCTGGCGCGGCGCGCGGCGCGCGGCAAGGGAGCGGGGCAAGGGAGCGGGACGGGCGGATTTCCGCCGCCCGGACGCAGCCGAAATCCTGTTGTTTCAATGCCCTGCGGCCTGCGACAGAACCGCCGCGCCTGCGGACGGGGCGACGGCCGGAACCGCGATGCGGGCGCGCGCGTTGTCCCGAAGGCATCCCGCCACCGCCCGCAGAGGAGATCACGCCATGCCGATCCGTTCCGTTCTTGTCATGTCCGCCCTCGTCCTCGGCCTTTCGGGCTGCCTGTCCAGCGATGTCGAGCGGGGGCTGGCCGGTGCCGCCGGCGGGGCCGTGATCGCCGATGTGACGGGCGGAAGCCCCCTGACCGGCGCCGTGGTCGGCGGCGCCGCGGGCTATTTCTGCCGCGACCTGAACGTGCCCGGCTGCCGCAACCGGTAGGGCAGCCGGGCGTCGGTTTTCGGTACGGCCCGCGTCCCGCGGGCGTATGGCATCCGTCCCGACACCCGTACCGCCCCCCCCGGCCGCGGGGGCCGGGGGGGGTGTGGTGGATCAGCCGAACATGTCGGCGGTGATGCCTGCGTACCAGCCGAGGCTTTCCTCGTAGGTGGCGCGGCGCAGGGCGGCGTCCTCGCCGGTCTGGCTGATGAAGCTCGAGACGCTGGCGATCTTTTCCGGGGTGGGTTCGTAGGCCGCGCCCACCTTCACCCCGTCCTCGGGCGCGATCAGCGACCAGCAGGTGTTGGTGTAGCGCGCCGGGAACACCCGGCTGCCGGTCAGCTCGCCCCGGATCGCCATCGCCGCCACCTTGGCCTGGCTGTTGGCCGAGAAGCCCGACTTCGGCATGTCGCCCTGCGCCGAGGCATCGCCCAGCACCCAGACATTGCCGTCCGCCTTCGACCGCATGCTGTCGGGTTCCACCGGCGCCCAGCCGCTGTCCGCCGTCACCCCCGCCGCCGCCGCGATCGCCCCGGCGCGCTGCCCGGGGATCACGTTGCAGCAGTCCACCTTCGTCACCTCGCCATCCACCACGACCTCCATCGTGGCCGGACGCACCTCGACCTTGCCGCCGCCGAAGTCCGGGCCGATCCATTCCACCATGCCCGGGTAGTGCCGCCCCCAGCCCTCCTCGAACAGCGCCTTCTTCGAGAAGTTCTCCTTCGGGTCCAGCACCATGATCTTGGCCGTCGGGTTCCGCCCCTTCAGCACATGCGCCACCATGCTGATCCGCTCGTAGGGGCCCGGCGGGCAGCGGTAGGGGTTGGGCGGCGCCACCATCGCGAAGACCCCGCCCTGCGGCATCGCCTCGACCTGCGCCTTCAGCAGCTGCGTCTGCGGCCCGGCCTTGTAGGCATGCGGCATCACCTCGGCATCCGCCGTGCTCCAGCCCGGCACCGCGCCCTCGGCAAAGTCGATCCCCGGCGACAGCACCAGCCGGTCCCAGGGCAGCACCTGGCCCCCCGCCAGCGTCACCGTCCGCGCGTCGCGGTCCACCCCGGTCGCCAGGTCGTTGACCACCGTCACGCCCCCCGCCGCCAGACGCTCATAGCCGTGCTGCAGGTCCTCGAAGGCATGGAACCCCCCGAGATAGAGGTTCGAGAAGAAGCAGGTCGTGTAGACCGGGTTCGCCTCGACCAGCGTCACCTCGATCGCCCCGGCGCTGTCGGCGGCCAGATAGCGCGCCGCGGTCGCACCCCCCGCGCCCCCGCCGATCACCACGACCCGGGGCTTGCCCTGGCCCAGCACCGCCGGCGCGGCCAGCGCCGCGCCGGCCGACAGCGTCGTACCCATAAACAGACGGCGGTTCAGTCTCATGTCGGTCTCCTCCCGTTGCGACATGGGCCGGATGCGCGACACGCAGCCGGGCCGGGTTCCTCACTCGAGCTTCGCGAAATAGGCGGCCAGCGCCGCGATCTCCTCGTCCGACAGCCGACCCGCCATCATCTGCATCACCGGATGCGGCCGCAGCTTCTGCCGGTAGGCATGCATCGCCACCACGAAATCCTCCTCAGGCCAGCCGGTGATCGCCGGAATCCCCGCATCGCCGCCGTCGCGCAGGTGGCAGGTCGTGCATTCCGACGACAGGTATTCCCCGTAATCCGCATCCCCCACGATCGCCAGGACCGCCGGCGGCAGGTTCGGCATCGTCGGCCGCGCCGTCGGCGCCGATTCCGGAATGTCGGCCGGCGAGGCCGTGGCGCTGCGCAGATAGGCCATCAGGTCCGCCCGGCGCCCCGCGTCCTTCAGCCCCCGGTAGCTCATCCGCGTGCCCGACACCAGCGTCCGCGGGTTCTCCACATAGGCGTCCAGCGTCTCCAGCGTCCAGACCAGGCCATCCGCCCCCATCCGCGACAGCGACGCCGAATAGCGGAACGCCACGCTCCCCGCCCGACGCCCGAAAAGATCGTTCAGATGCGGACCCACACGGTTCGACGCCCCGGACCCGATCTCATGACACGCACCGCACTCCCGTTCAAAAACATCGCCACCGCGAAGAACATCGCCAAAGCCTTCGGCCGAAACCGGGGCAGCGGACACCGCCAGGGCCAGCATGCCAGGTCGAAGGGCCGCAATCATCCGGGGTTCCTTTCCGGCAGGTTCCGGACACCATGTTGACCCGGACAGGGCCGCGGTTGCAACCGCCGAGGCGGGGGCAGGCGGGCGGACGGGTCGGGCGATGCCGATCAGGCTAGGCAGGCCGGGCAAAGAAGATTAGCATCTTTCGATGTGAAGATGCGGCAACCGCCGCACGCCGGGAGGGCGATCGTGCCGCTGGAGGGACCGCTGGAGGACGATTCCGTCGCCGGGCTGGTGGATAGGGCCGAGCATGCCGCGGGGTTCCTGAAGGCGCTGGGGCACGAGGGTCGGCTGATGATCCTGTGCCACCTGATCTCGGGCGCGAAGAGCGTGACCGAGCTTGAGAACCTGCTGGACCAGCGGCAGGCGGCGGTCAGCCAGCAGCTTGCCCGGCTGCGGCTGGAGGGGCTGGTACAGGCGCGGCGCGATGGCCAGGCGATCTTCTATTCGATCCTCGATCCGAAGGTGCGCGAGACCGTGGCGCTGCTGGCGAGGCTGTACTGCAAACCGGCGTGAGACCGGGGGGAACCGGCCGGATGCGCGGGGCGCAGCCCGGTCCTGTGGAGGAGCGACGCGATGGATGGACTGTCCTTCGGGGTGCTGGCGGCACTGGTGGGCCTCGGGGCCGGGCTGGCACTGGGGCTGGCGGCGCGGCTGGGTGATTTCTGCACGCTGGGCGCGCTGGAAACCGCCGTCTGGGGGCAGGACCAGCGGCGCCTGCGGCTGTGGGGGGTGGTTCTGGCGGTGGCGATCCTGGGCACGCAGGCCGGCGCGGCCGCGGGGCTGATCGACCTGGGCGGCACGTTCTATCATGACATCGCCTGGGACCCGCTGGCCAGCATCGCGGGCGGGCTGGTGTTCGGCTATGGCATGGCGATGGCGGGGAACTGCGGCTTTGGCGCGCTGGTGCGCTTTGGCGGCGGCGACCTGCGGTCGCTGGTGGTCGTGGTGGTGATGGGACTGTTCGGCTTCATCGCACTGTCGGGGCCGCTGGCGCCGCTGCGCATCGCCCTGTTCCCGCAGGAGACGGCCACGGCGCCGCAGGGCATCGCCGCGACGCTGGCGCTGGCCGGGGTGCCCGCGATGGCGGGGGCGGCGGCCATCGCGCTGGGGCTGCTGGCCTGGGCGCTGTCGCATGCGCCGCTGCGCGCGCGGCCGCACATGATCGGATGGGGTGTCGTGGCGGGGCTGGCGGTGGCGGGCGCGATGGCGGGCACCACCTGGGTGGCCGAGCAGAGCCTTGGCGCCATCGCGGTCGAGGGGCCGAGCTTTACCGCGCCCGTCGGGCGCACGCTGATGTTCCTGATGACCTCGACCGCCGGGGGGATCACCTTTTCGGTAGGATCGGTGGCGGGCGTGATGCTGGGCGCGCTGATCGGATCGACGATGCGCGGCATGTTCCGCTGGGAAGCCTGCGAGGACCCGCGGGAACTGGGCCGCCAGGTGGGCGGCGCGGCGCTGATGGGCGTGGGCGGCGTGGTCGCGATGGGCTGTTCGGTGGGCCAGGGGGTGACGGGCTTTGCCACGCTGGCCTGGTCGGGGCCGGTCACGCTGGCGGCGATTGCGGTGGGCGCGCTGGTCGGGCTGCGGCGGCTGATCGCGGGTTTCCAGCCGCAGTAGCGCGGCCGCCCGCCGCCAGCGACGGCGGAACGGCGCGGCCGTGGGCGAGCAGGATCGCGCGCAGCAGCGCCGCGACGCGCGGCAGGGCGGCGCGGTCGGGGCGCCAGGCCAGCTGGAACGGGGCGGTATAGGCGAAGCGGGCGGGGGCGATGGCCCGCATCCGGCCCGCTGCCACATGCGGCGCGGCGTAGTGAACCGGCAGGTAGCCCAGGAACCCGCCCGACAGGATCAGGACCGCCTCGGCCTCCATCCCGTCGACGACGGCGCCCACGCGGGTGCCCGCGAAGGCCTTGACGTCGCGGGCGCCCCAGTAGCTGCGGGCGACGATGCGGTGGCGGCGCACCGCCTCGAAGTCGATCTCGGCATCGGGGGTTGCGAACAGCGGATGCCCGGCACCGGCGTGGAACTGCTGCCGTTCGCGGTAGAGATCGGCATAGTCGAGGCCCAGCGCCACGCGGGGAAAGCTGCCCACGGCCGCGTCGAGCGTCGCCTCGCTGACGGCGCGCAGAAGTTCGTCGGGCGGGCGCGCGACCAGCGTCAGCTCGGCCTCGGGCGCGGCGGCGGCAAAGGCCGCGACCGCCTCGGTCAGCCGGGCGGCAGGATCGGTCAGGGTCGCATCGAGCATGCCGATGCGCACCGGCCCCGCCAGCCGGTCGCGCAGGCCGGCGACCCGGGCCGCGAAACCGTCAGAGGCGGCGATCAGCGTGCGGGCCTCGGCCAGGACCGTCCGGCCCGCCTCGGTCAGCCGGAAACCGGCGCGGCCGCGGGCGCAGAGCGTCAGGCCAAGCCTGTCTTCCAGCGCCTTGACCTGCCCCGAGATCGTGGACAGCGAAAGGCCCAGCGTCACCGTGGCCTGCGCGAAACCGCCCGCCGCCGCTACCCCGGCAAAGGTGCGCAGGTGGCGCAGGTCGGCATCCGAAAGGCCGGGCGCGGGCATCGGGATACTCCGAAATTTCCGAAGTCAACTGCGGTTCATTCCGGCTTTACCGCAGCATCCCCTGCCCCGCAACATGACGGGCACTCACGGAACGAAGGCGCCATGACCTGGACCCTGGATACCGAGACCGGACGGCTGCGGGATGTTCTTCTGTGCCGTCCGGATCACTACGGCTGGATCCCCACCAACGCGATCGCCCGCGCCACGCTGGCGGCGGGGCGGCCGATGGATCGCGCCGCGCTGGATGCCGAATACGGCGAGTTCGAGGACGCCCTGCGGCAGGCGGGGGTGGCCTGCCACTACCTGACGCCGGAGGCGGGGCTGCCCTATCAGGTCTATACCCGCGATTCCTCGCAGGTCTGCCCGGGGGGGCCTGCGCTGACCATGCTGGCGATGCCGCAGCGGCGCGGGGAATATGCGGCGATCCTGGAATTCTACGGGTCGATGTGGCGCATGGCCACGCAGGGCACGGTGGAGGGCGGTGACATCCACCTGATCCGGCCTGGCCTTGCCGCCATCGGCAGCAGCGGCGGACGCACCTCGGCGGCGGGGGCGGAGCAGTTTGCGGGCTGGCTGCGGGGCGAAGGCTGGGACGTGGCGGTGGTGCCCTTCGACGACCATTTCCTGCATCTGGACGTGATATTTTCCATGGCGGCGCCGGGGCTTGCACTGGCCTGTCTCGACGCGCTGCCCGACAGTTTCACCGCGTGGTGCCGCGACCGGCAGATCCGGCTGATCGACACGGGCTATCGCGCGGCGATGGAGGACATGGCCTGCAACGTGCTGGCGCTGGGCGGGGGGCGCGTGCTGTCGCCGCGCCATTCGGCCGCCACCAATGCCGCCCTGCGGGCCGAGGGGCTGACGGTGCTGGACCCCGACCTGCGGCTGTTCGCGCATGGCGGCGGATCGGCGCATTGCATGACGATGCCGCTGCGGCGCGACGCGGACTGAAACCGCGCTATACTCGACCATCCAAAGGGAGACAGCCATGAGAACGACGACCTCCGCGCTCGCCCTTCTGGCGGCGCTTGCCGCGCCCGCCGCCGGGCAGGACCTGAACGCACTGGTGTGGTGCGACCATACGGACCCCGCGCTGATCGCGCCCTTCGAGGCGAAGCACGGCGTGAAGGTGAACCTGAAGGAATACGAAGGCACGGGCGCGGCGCTGTCGATCATCGAACAGTCGCGGCCGGGCGACTGGGACGTGCTGGTGATCGACGGCATCGACGTGCCGCGTGCGGTGGGGCTGGGCATCCTGGCGCCGCTGCCGGTGGAGCAGTTGCCCTATGACACGCTGTTCCCCGAACTGGTGATGGCCGAGAACCATGTCATCGACGGCCAGACCTGGGCGATCTCGGAGAAGTTCGGCTACAACACGGTGTCCTTCAACAAGCAGAAGGTGACGCAGGCCGACCTTGCCGACATGACGCGGCTGTGGTCGGGCGCGTTTGCCGGGCGGCTGGCGGTCTATGACTACTACCTGCCGGTGATGGGGATGGTCGCCGCCGGGCTTGGGCTGAAGACGGCCGAGCTGAGCGCCGCCGACCTGCCCGCGATCGAGGAGGCGCTGCTGAAGCTGAAGGACAGCGCGGCATCGGTGGGCGAGGTCGTGGCCAGCCAGACGGCCATCGCGACGGGCGAGGTTGATATCCTGGTGGGCGGCGGCGAGTGGGTGACCGCCGGCCTGACGGCCGAGAACCCCGATCTGGACTGGATGATCCCCGATCAGGGCGCGGTGCGGTGGTCGCAGTCGATCGGGGTGTTCGCCACGTCGGAGAAGAAGGACCTGGCGGTCGAGTTCGTGAAGCATGTGCTGTCACCCGAGGGTCAGGCGGCGCTGGCCACGTCGTCGTGCTACTGGGCGATGCCGGCCAACGCGGCGGCGGGCACGGTGCTGAGCGATGACCAGAAACGGGCGCTGCGCTGGGACGACCAGGCGGCCTATCTGGCGCGGGCGCAGCTTTACCCCGCGCCGGACGCCGAGCTTGACGCGCTGATGCAGGATGTCTGGACGCGGTTCCTTGCGCGATAGGGCAAGGGCCGCGGCGATCGCGGCCCGGGCTATGGGGGTGCCCCGCTTCCTTGCCGCAGGATCGGGGCGGGCGGCGCGCTGTCGGCCGGTTCGGGGTGCGGGCGGTGCGGCAGGGGCTGCGCGATGACGGCGCGCCGCAGCATCGAGGCCGCCGACCGGGTGCGGGCCGCCGGGCTGGTGCTGCCGCTTGCGGCCTGGACGGCGGCGTTCTTCCTGTTGCCGCTGGCGGTGATGGCACTGACCAGCCTGCGGCCGGGCGGGCTGGCCGCCTATGCCGCGATGTGGAACAGCCCCGAATATCTGGGCGCCTTCCTGAATTCGCTGGAGATCGCGGCGACGGTCACGCTGCTGTCGGTGGCGCTGGCCTATCCGCTGGCCTGGATCGTGGCCGAGATGGTGCCCGCGCGCTGGCAGCGGCTGGCGCTGGCACTGGCGGTGGTGCCGTTCTGGACGTCCTACGTCGTGCGATCCTACGCCTGGTCTCTGGTGCTGGCCCGGCAGGGGGTTCTGAACGGTTGGCTTGAGGGGCTGGGACTGCCCGCGCTGGCGCTGTCGAACTCGCGCGCGGCGGTGGTGATCGGCTTCACGCATTTCTTCACGATGCTGCTGGCACTGACGATCTATGCAAGCCTGGTGCGCCTGCCGCCGAACCTGAAGCGGGCGGCCGCCGATCTGGGTGCCGGACCGGTCGCCACGTTCCGGCACGTGGTCTGGCCGCTGGCGCTGCCCGGAGTGGCGACCGGGGCCTTCCTGACCTTTGCGCTGTGCATCGGCGACTATGTGACGCCGCAGATCCTGGGCGGGGGGCGTGACCTGGCGCTGCCGCAGCTGATCATGCTGCAACTGGGGCGGCGGGGCGACATCGCAGCGGCCTCGGCGCTGTCGCTGGTGCTGATGGCGGCGGTGACGATCGCCTATCTGTGTTCGGCGCGTTTCATGCGGGGGCCACGATGACCCGCTATGCGCTGGCCGCCGGATACATGGCGCTGATCTATGGCTTCATCTTCCTTCCGGTCGCCGTGCTGGTGCTTTTTTCGTTCCAGGACGGTCGGTTGCCGGTGCCGCCGCTGCGCGGCGTGACGCTGCGCTGGCACGCTGCCGTGCTGGCGGATGGCCGGCTGATGGGCGCGCTGGCGCATTCGCTGGCAGTGGCGGTGCTGTCGTCGCTGGCCGCGCTGACGCTGGGGTTCCTGGCGGCGCGGGCCTTTGTCACGGCACGGCTGCCGGGGGCTGCGCTGATGCGCGGGGCGATGGTGGCGCCGCTGTCGGTCAGCTACCTGGTGATCGGGCTCGGGCTGCTGGCGAGCTTCAACCTGATGGGCACGGGCCTGTCGCTCTGGACCGTCGGCATCGGCCACACGGTGATCAATGCGCCGCTCTGCCTTGTGATCTGCGCCGCGGCGCTGGGGCCGGGCGAGGCGCAGGCGGAACGCGCGGCACGCGACCTGGGCGCCTCGGACCTGCGCATCATGTGGCTGGTGACGGCGCCGATGATCGCGCCCGCGCTGCTGGCGGCCTTCCTGCTGTCGGTCACGTTTTCCTGGGACGAGTTCATCATCGCCTTCCTGCTGTCACGGTTCGACACGACCCTTCCGGTCGAGATCTGGTCGCTGCTGCGGGGCGGCCTGAACCCGCGCACCAATGCGGTGGGAAGCCTGGTGTTCCTGGTCTCGGCGCTGGCGTTCCTGGCGGTCGAACTGGGGATGAGGCGGCGATGACGGCGCGGATCGAGGCAACGGGTCTGACGCGCCGCTATGGCCAGGCAACGGCGCTTGCGGGTATCGACCTGACGGTCGAAGCGGGGGAATATGCGGTGCTGCTGGGCCCGTCCGGCTGCGGCAAGACCACGCTGCTGAACATCATCGGAGGCTTTGCCGACCCGTCGGACGGGGTGTTGACCATCGACGGGCGGGACATGCGCGGCGTGCCGGCAGCCCGGCGCCCGACCACGACGGTGTTTCAGGACTATGCGCTGTTCCCGCACATGACGGTGGCCGACAATGTGGCCTTCGGGCTGCGGATGCGGGGCTGGCCGCGCGCGCGCCGGGTGGCGCGGGGCGAGGAGATGCTGGCGCTTGTCGGCCTGTCGGGACAGGGGGGCAAGCGGCCGTCCGACCTGTCGGGCGGGCAGAAGCAGCGGGTGGCGCTGGCGCGGGCGCTGGCGGTGGAGCCGGATGTCCTGCTGCTGGACGAGCCGCTTGGAGCGCTTGACCTGTCGCTGCGGCGGGCGATGCAGGCGGAACTCAAGACGATCCAGCGACGGGTCGGCGCGACCTTCGTGCATGTGACGCATGACCAGGAAGAGGCGATGGCGATCGCCGACCGCATCGTGGTGATGAATGCCGGCCGGATCGAGGACGAGGGGCCGCCCGAGCGCGTATGGCGCGCGCCCCGCAGCCGCTTTGCCGCAACATTCCTGGGCGAGGCGAACCTGATCCCCGCGACGGTGGCGGGCGGCCGGTGGATCAGCGCGATCGGCGACCTGGGAGAGGCAGGGCGGCCCGACGCCAGCCGCGCCACCCTGATGCTGCGACCCGAACACCTGCACCCCGGCCGCGGTGTGCCGGGCCGCTGCCGGATCGCGGCGGCGGTGTTCCAGGGCGCGCATCGCAAGGTGACGGCATTGCCGATGGCCGCGCCCGACCTGGCACTGACGGCGCTGCTGCCGGTGGGGATGGACGCCGGGCCGGGCGATGTGATCGAGTTGGCGGCAGACACCACCCATCTTCATCCGCTGGAGACGCCATGAACCGCATCGACCCGAAGGACTGGTGGCGCATGCGCCCGGGCAGCGACGGGCTGACCCTGATCGACGAACCGATGGTGCATGAATGGTACCGCTGCAACATCTGGCATGTGCGCGGGCGGGATCGCGACATGATGGTGGATTCGGGCATGGGGGTGGTCAGCCTGCGCGACTGGGTGCCGCTGGTGACCGAACGGCCGCTGGAGGCCGTGGCAAGCCACACGCATTTCGACCACATCGGATGCCACCACGAATTTCCCTGCCGGTCCTGCCACGCGGCCGAGGCGCATCTGCTGCGGGCGCCGACACGGCAGAACACCTGGGCCGACAAGTATGTGACCGACGCGATCTTCGAGACGCTGCCGCCCGAACCCTACCGCAGCGACACCTACACGATCGCCCCTGCCCCGGCGACGCGGCTGCTGTGGGACGGCGACGTGATCGACCTGGGCGACCGGCGGTTCGAGGTGATCCACACGCCCGGCCACTCTCCCGGCGGCATCGCGCTGTGGGAGGCGGCGACGGGCATCCTGATCACCGGCGACATCATCTATGACGGCGAACTGATCGAGGGCGAGAGCCCGCTGGAACAGGCGCAGTACCGCACGTCGCTGGAACGGCTCGCGCGGCTGCCGGTGCGTGTGGTGCATGGCGGGCATTTCGCCAGCTTCTCGGGCGAACGGCTGCGCGGGATGGTCGCGGACTGGCTGCGCGCCAAGGACGCTCAGGCCGGGCGGGGCTGAAGCTGCGGCGGGGCGCCGGCCAGCGCCACCGGGCCCGGCGGCCGTTCGGCATCGGCCGTGGGGCAGCGGAACAGCAGGCCGCGCCCGCTGCGCGACAGCGCCACCACCAGCCAGGGCGACACGACCATCGGCAGGGCGATCGGCAGCAGCCAGGGGAACAGCGAGGGGACGGCAAGGCCCGCAGCCAGCGCCGAAAGTCCCGCCAGCACCGCCGGCTGCATCGCGCGCCAGGCATCGGACATTCCGACGGCCCCGGCCGACCGGCGCTGCGGCGGCCATCCGCCATCGCGGCCCCGCAGCACGGCCCAGACGGCGCGGGTCTGCAACAGCATCATCACCGGCGCGATCAGCGCCGACATCAGGAGTTCGGTGACGGCCGAGCGCGCAAAGGCCCTGCGGCCGCCCCAGGCGCGACAGTCGCCGCGCCAGAGCTCGCGCCCCGCGATCAGCAGGCGCGGCGCCAGCAGCAGCAGCGCGGACAGCAGCGTCAGCCCCCATGGCGCGCCAGCCCCCACGCCGTCGGCGGCGGCGACCACCAGCAGCGCCAGCCAGAGCGGAGACGCCAGATAGGCCATGATGCCCTGCACGATCTGCAGCCTGCTCCAGAAAGGCAGGCCGGCCGCGCGCACAAGGCCCAGGTGCTGCAGGTTTCCCTGCGCCCAGCGGCGGTCGCGGCGGGCGTGGTCGATGATCGTCTCGGGCGTTTCCTCCCACGAGCCGCCGAGATCGGGGTCGAACCGCACCCGCCAGCCTGCCCGGGCCAGAAAGGCTGCCTCGATCGTGTCATGCGACAGGATGGACCCGCCAAGCGGCGCCCGGCCGGGCAGATCGGGCAAGCCGCAGGCGGCGGCGAAGGCGCGGGTGCGGAAGATCGCGTTATGGCCCCAGAACGGACCCGTGTTGCCCTGCAGGCGGGCCAGCCCCCGCGCATGCACCGGACCATAGAGCGAGGCGGCAAATGCCTGGGCGCGGGCAAAGAGCGTCTGCGCGCCGGTGATGCGGGGCAGGGTCTGCAGCAGGCCAAGGCCCGGATCGCCCTCGATCCGGCGCAGCATCTCGACAAGGGTGTCGCCCGCCATCAGGCTGTCGGCGTCGAGCACCACGACGAAATCCCACGCCGCGCCGGAGCGCCGCAGGAATTCCGCCATGTTGCCCGCCTTGCGACCGTGGTTGTCGCCGCGCAGGCGGTAGAAGATGCGTCCCTCGCCCGGGGCGAGAACCTCGGACCGAAGGCGCCAGACGGCATCGCGTTCGGCCAACGCCATCGCCGGATCGCGGGTGTCGGACAGGATCGCCAGATCGAAGCGGTGCGACTGGCCGGTGGCGCGCAGGGAACTGCGCATGGAGCGGATGCGGCGGACCAGGGCCTCGGGGTCTTCCTGATGCACGGGGATGGCGATGACGGCGCGCGCGCGACCATCGCTGCGGGACGCCGCCGGGACCGGGGCGGCGCCGGCCATCACGCCGAAAAGCGCGCCCATCGCGCCCCAGGCGACCCAGCCGATGCACAGGAAGATCAAGAGGCCGAGCATCGCCGACAGCATGATCATCCAGGGACCGCCGCCGATCCCGGGCGCGATTGCCAGCACCGCCGCAGCAACCGCGATGGCCAGCGAGGCCGCGGCGGCCGCGATCCGCAACCGGAGCGTCCGCGACGGCAGCGCGGGAAGCGGGACCGGCGACGAGGGTACCGGCGGCGCGGCCACCGACTGCACCGGCATGTCAAGCGGGGCATCGGGCAGCGCAAGCGGATCGACCGGCGTGGGGGCCAGCGCGAAGCCTTGCGGATCGGGCCTGTCCATCATGCTGCGCTTACCCACTGATAGGCCCAGGTCTCGCTGACCGGTGTTCCGTCGGATATAAGGCGGGCAGACATTTCGACGACCGTTCCCGGCGTCGCGCGCAGGTCGATCGTCAGGCGCCAGCCGGCACCGGCCGACAGCGGTTCCAGCACCTGGGTGACAATCTCGGCATCGGCCACACGCAGGTCGGCCGAAAGCACCGGCGGCGCCTGCGGATCGGCGGGCGGCGGCGGCAGGCCGGGCCCCGCGAAATCGACCACGAACTTGCGCTTGCCGAGGGGCGAGGCGACGCCCGAGACCCCGCCCGCGCCCGACCGCATCACCACTGCACGGGCAAGGCGGCCCTCCGGCGGCAGATCGCCCCAGCGAAGGCGCCATGAATAGCTGCGCGCCTCGCCCGCGCCGACGCGCCCGTCACCCGGCACGAAGGCGGCGACGATGTTGTCCTCGGTTTCGTTGGGGGCGGGAATCTCGACCAGCCGCACCATGCCATCGCCCCAGTCGGACAGCGGCGTGACCTCGACAGAGGGGCGGCGGTGATAGAGCGCTTCCAGATCGCGGAAGGAGGCAAGGTCACGGTCGCGCTGATACAGGCCGAAGGACCGTGGGGTGCCCGCAAACAGCGACTGGGACAGCCGGACGGGATTGTTCAGCGGGCGCCAGATCTCCTCGCCGTGCCCGGTCACGATGGCCAGCCCCTCGCTGTCATGGACGCGGGGTCGGTGATCATCGAAGGCGGCGCGGTTCTTGCCGTCGAACAGGTGCATCGAAGTCAGGCAGCCAATGCCCAGCATCTCGACCGCGCCACGGAAATAGAGGCGCGCGGTGACGTCGACCTCGGTCGCCGGGCCGGGGCTGACGGCAAAGCGGAACGCCCCGGCCACGCGCGGCGATTCAAGGCTGGCATGGAACACCACCTGCCGCGCGCCGGGGGCCGGGCGTTCCAGATAGAAGGCGGTGAAACGCGGAAATTCCTCGGGCGATCCGGTCGCGGTGTCGAGCGCCAGCCCGCGCGCGCTGATCCCGTAAGCGCTGCCCTGGCCGAGCGCGCGGAAATAGCTTGCCCCCAGGAAGGCCACCAGTTCGTCCTGCCGGTCGGCCGCGTTCAGCGGATAGAGCAGGCGGAAACCGGCGACGCCGGGCAGCGCCCGGCCATCGGCGGCCAGCGGACCCGCGTCATCCTCGAAATCCGCCGCCGTCATGGTCAGGGGGCGGACCGTGCCGTCCGTGACGTCGAACAGCGCCACGGGTTCGCGATAGAGCCAGCCCGGCGCGAACGCCTGCAGCCCGAAGCCGCCGGCCCCTGCACCCTCCCACCAGCGGGTCTGCGAGCGCCGCCAGCGGATGCGCCGCCAGGCGTCATAGGTGGCGGCCAGCCCGTCGGCGGCGACAAGCACCGGGGGAACATGCGGGCGCTGCGCCGCCGCCCGCATCATCGCGCTGAGCGCGTCGAAATCGAAGGCCGCGCCCTCGGGCAGGACGGGTTCCGCCAGCGCGGGCCGTGCGAGGGACGGGGCAAAAAGCAGGCTGGCCGCGCCAGCAAGAAGTGTGCGACGACGTAGGTTCACTTGGGTGTCCGGATGTGGCGAGGCGGTCATGGCAGGCTATGTCAGAGTCTTCGGCATGCGACGGACCCTCCCCTGACCGAAGCATGCTGCGGCGCGGAATGTGGCCGGAACGCGCCGGGATTCAAGGGCAAAGGACGCATGATCGCCAAAGCTTGCGGGAACTTGCCGAGTCGTGCGGAAACACCGGGCACCGACCCTGTGGGACGGCGGCGCAGGCGTTCGGCACCGGGCGGACGCAGATGACGCTGCGCCTGTCGGTCCTGTCCTGGAACATCCATCGCACGCGCGGCCGTGACGGGCGTGCCGACCCCGCGCGCATCCTGTCGATGATGGAGACGCGGCCCGGATTGCAGGCCGCCGACATCCTGACCCTGCAGGAGGCGGATCAGGACTGCCGTCCGCACCGCGCCCTGCTGGAGGCGGCTGACCTGGAGCGTGCGACCGGCCTGCGCCACGCCCATGCCGGGCCGACGCTGCGGTGGGGCGGGCACAGCCTGGGTTTCCTGGGGGTGGTCGTGCTGTTGCGCCCCGGACTGGAGGTCCGGCGGGCCGAACTGATCGACCTGCCCGGACATTGCCACCGGGGCGCGGTGGTGATCGTGGCCGAGGGAGGCGGCCGCATGTTCCGGCTGATCGCCACGCATCTGTCGCTGTCGCAGGTGCTGCGGATCGCGCAGATGCGCATCATCGGGCAGTACATGGCGCGGCAACCCATGATGCCCACGATACTTGCGGGGGACCTGAACGAGTGGCGGCCCTGGGGCGGACTGGCGCTGTCGCGGGCGGTGACGGGGCGTCGGTGGCAGGGCCCGCGTGCCGCGACCTTTCCGGCGGCACGCCCCCTGCTGACGCTGGATCGCGTGGCCGGATGCGACGGCGCGCGGGTTCTGGCGGTGCGCGCGGTGACCGACCCCGGCATCAGCCTTGCATCCGATCACCTGCCCCTGCGCGCGGATGTGTCGATCGGTGACGGATAGCCGGCCCCCGGGCACGGCCGGGGTCAGACCCGCTCCAGCGCGAGCGCGATACCCTGCCCGCCGCCGATGCACATCGTCACGATGGCGCGGCGCCCGTCCGTGCGCTCCAGTTCGGCCATCGCCTTGACCACCAGGATCGCGCCCGTGGCGCCGACCGGGTGGCCCAGCGCGATGGCGCCGCCGTTCGGGTTCACCCGCGCGGGGTCGAGGCCCAGGGCGCGCGTGACGGCGATCGCCTGCGCGGCGAAGGCTTCGTTCGATTCGACCACGTCGAAATCGCTGGCCTCACGCCCGATTCGGGCCAGCAGGCTGCGGACGGCGGGAACCGGGCCGATGCCCATGACCCGGGGAGCGACCCCGGCGACGGCATAGCCCAGGATGCGGGCGCGGGGCGTCAGCCCGGCGGCGGCGGCGGCATCCTCGCGGGCCAGCACCAGAGCGGCCGCACCATCGTTGATGCCGCTGGCATTGCCCGCAGTCACGCTGCCGTCCTTGCGGAACACCGGGCGCAGGCCCGCCAGCGCCTCGGCACTGGTGGCCTTGGGGTGTTCGTCGGTGTCAAAGACCACGGTGCCCTTGCGCCCGGCCACCTCGACCGGGGCGATCTGGTCGCGGAACCGGCCCTCCGCGATCGCGCGGGCCGCGCGCGCCTGGCTTTCCAGTGCGAAGGCGTCCTGGTCGGCCCGGGTGATGCCATGCTCATCCGCCACGTTCTCGGCCGTGACGCCCATGTGGCCGGTGCCGAACGGGCAGGTCAGCGCCCCGGTCATCATGTCGACCGCCCTGGTGTCCCCCATCTTCTGGCCGAAGCGTGCGGCGGACAGGGCATAGGGCGAACGGCTCATGCTTTCGGCGCCGCCCGCGATGGCGAAATCGGCGTCCCCCAGCATCAGCGCCTGCGCCGCCGAAACCACGGCCTGCGCGCCCGATCCGCAGAGGCGATTGACATTCATCGCCGGTGTCGACTCCGGCACCCCTGCCTGCATCGCGGCGACACGCGACAGATACATGTCACGCGGTTCGGTGTTGATGACGTGGCCCATGACGACCTGCCCGATCCGGGCGGGATCGACCCCGGCGCGCGCCAGTGCGGCCTTCATCGCGATGGTTGCCGTGTCGATGGGTGCCAGGGCGGCCAGCGCGCCGCCGAATCCGCCGATGGCGGTGCGTGCGCCGGAGAGAACAACGATGCCGGTCATGGGGTGGCTCCTTCAGGAATGTGGCGGTCGGGGTGCGCGGCAGCGACGCCCGGCAAGGCGTCTAGTGCCGCCGAAATGCGCAGGATGCGCGGCCAGCGGGCCAGATCGAGCCCGCCGCGGCGGGCGTTGTAGATCTGGGGCACCAGGCAGATATCGGCCTGGGTCACGCTGTCGCCGTGGCAGAAGATGCCCGTCGCGGGATGATCCAGCATCCGCTCCAGTGCGGTCAGCCCGCGTTCCATCACCTCGTTGGCCCAGCCCTCGGGCGTGATGCGGCCGTCGGACAGTTCGGCCACGCGGCGGCGCACCGACAGGTTGGCGACCGGAGCGATCTCCATCGCGATGGCATGGGCCAGCGCGCGCACCCGGGCACGGCCCGCCGGATCGGCGGGCAGGAAGATCGGGCCGCGCGTGTCCTCGAGATAGTCCAGGATGGCCACCGACTGCGTCAGTGTCAGCCCGTCGATGGCCAGCGTGGGCACCAGACCCTGCGGGTTTCGCGCCAGGTTTTCCGGCAACCGCTGTTCACCGGCGGCGATGTTCACAGGCACCGCGCGATAGGCGATGCCCGCCAGGTTCAGCGCGATGCGGACACGGTAGGCGGCCGATGACCGCCAGTAGTCGAACAGCACGGTCTCGGACGGATCGGGGGCGGACATGGGGCACCTCTGGAAGCCTTGCCATGACTGCATGGAAGCCATGCGTGGCGCAAGCGGCGCGCGGGATTGACAGCCCGTGACGCGGCGGCGAGACGGGGCGGAACGCGGATGAGGATCTGGCGATGCGGGCGGACTTGGCGGCGAATCTGGGCCTGCTGATGGCGGGGCTTGTCAGCTTTGTGCTGATGGGTGCGGGGCAGTCGCTGTTCGGCCCGGCGCTGCCCGCCTTTGCGCGCGAATTCGGTATCGGCACCGGGCAGGCGGGGCTGCTGATCTCGGCACACTGGATCGGTTCGGCGGTGGGCGTGGCGCTGATGTTCTGGCGGGGCGAGGCGATCAGCCCGCGCATGGCGCTGGCTGCGATGACCGCAGGGGCCGCGGGAATCGCGGCGGGGCTGGGCTGGTCGTTCACCGTCGCGGCGGCAGTGGTGTTCGGGGTGGGATACGGGTTCTCGACCGTCATCTACAACCGCCGCTTCCTGATCGTGTTCGGGCCGCGCGGACCGTCGATGCTGGCGCTGCTGAACGCGATCTTCGGGATCGGCGCCATCGGCGCGCCGCTGGCCTTTGTCGCCATGGGGTCGAGCCCGGCACTGGCCTATGGCGTGCTGGCGGGGCTTGCCGCGCTGACCTGCATGGCGACCGGGCGAACGGCACCGGTGGCGGCAACGGCGGCGGCAGGGTCGGGGTTCCGGCTTCGCCTGCCGGTGCTTGCGTTCGGCGCGCTTGGCATCGGGGTGGAAGCCTGCCTGATCGGCCTTGGTCCCACCGGGCTTATCGCGCTTGGCGTGTCCGAGACCGGGGCGGCGGGAATGCTGTCGGC
Organism: Paracoccaceae bacterium; assembly: GCA_019454225.1. Classification (NCBI taxonomy): domain Bacteria; kingdom Pseudomonadati; phylum Pseudomonadota; class Alphaproteobacteria; order Rhodobacterales; family Paracoccaceae; species Paracoccaceae bacterium. Next base: position 3,926,403 of record CP075370.1, read on the forward strand.
GTTCTTTGTCGCATTTCTTGTCGCGCGGCTGCTGCTAGTGCCGCTGGCCGGGGTGGTCGCGCCATTTCCGCTGCTGGCGGGGTCGCTTGCGGCAGCGGGGCTGGGGGCGGCGGCCATTGCTGCGGGCGGACCGGTCTGGCTTTTCGTGGCCATCGGCGGGGCGGCGGCGCTGTTCTTTCCCGCGTTCTACATGACCGGGGTCGCGCAGATGGGACAGGACCCGCGGGTGTCGCCGGTGCTGATCGCGGCGGGGCTGGCGGGGGGCATCTCGCTTCCGCTGATCTTTGGCGCGATCATGGACAGCGCGGGGGCCGAGGTGTTCTTTGTGCTTGTCGCCACTGTCACCGGCGTCACGGCACTGCTCGGCCTGTCGATGATCCGTGGCATGGTGCGGACTGTCCCTGCCTGAGGGGCGGCATCCGGGCTTTTCGGGGCGCTGCCGGGCGGATAGGGTTGTGGCGCGGCCCCGGCTGGCGGGGCCCGACGGGGAAACCGCATGACAGGCACCACCGCGACACCCCCGGAAACCGGCGCGGCAACCCGGCCCGACCGCCTGGTCCTGCTGGGCGTGAAGGGTGGACCGGCGATCCGCGCACGCGGCGCCATGCCGACATCGACGCTGCTGGACATGGCGGGACAACGCATTGTCATCGATTGCGGCCTCGGCGTTGCAAAGGGGCTGGTCGAGGCGGGGGCCGACCTGCGGACGATAGACCACATCGTGATCACGCATCTGCATTCGGATCATGTGCTGGAGCTTGGCCCGCTGCTGCACACGGCCTGGACCACCGGCCTTGCCCGGCCCGTCGACGTCTGGGGGCCGCCGGGCATTGACGTATACTGGCAGGGCTTCCTGGCGTCGCTGGCCTATGACATCACGATCCGCGTGCATGATGAAGGGCGCATGCCGCTGGCCGATCTGGTGCGCCTGCATGTCCATGACGAGGGCGAGGTCTTTGCAGCCCCCGGCCTGGTGGCCCGGGCCATGCGCGTGCCGCACCCGCCGCTGGAACATTGTTTCGCCTGGCGTTTCGACGGGGCAGTGTCGGTGACGCTGTCGGGCGATACGGCGTTCCACCCGCCGCTGGCCGAGTTCGCACGCGGCTCGGCGGTGCTGGTGCATGAGGCGATGCTGCCCGAGGGAATCGAGGCGATCATCGCCAAGACGGGGCTGGGCCAGCGGCTGCGCAACCATCTGCACATGGCGCATTCGACCGTCGAGCAGGCGGCTCGGATCGCACGGGCGGCCGGTGCGGGACGGCTGGTGCTGAACCACCTGATTCCGGTGGATGACCCTGCGTTCACCGATGAAGACTGGCTGGCGCGGGCCGCCGCGGTCTGGAACGGGCCGGTGACGGTCGGCCGAGATGGAATGGAGATTGAACTATGACGCTGCGCAAAAGCTGGGTGCCCGGCGCCAACGATCCGGCCGGCGACTTTCCGCTGAACAACCTTGCGCTTGGCGTGTTCTCGGTGGCGGGCGAGGACCCGCGTTGCGGCGTGGCCATCGGGGACATGGTGCTGGATGTGGCCGGCATGGAGCGCGCGGGCTGGCTGCGGCTGGCCGACGACCCTGTGATGGACCTGCCCTACTGGAACGAGGTGATGGAACTGGGCCAGAAGGCCTGGGCGCGGATGCGCACGATCCTGACGGGCTATCTGGCGGAGGGTGCCGAGACCCGTGCCGAGGTCGAACCCTTTCTGCATCCGCGGACAGGCGTCACATTGCACATGCCGATGCTGGTGGCCGAGTACACGGATTTCTACGCCAGCCGACACCATGCGTTCAACGTGGGTTCGATGTTCCGCGATCCGGCCAACGCCTTGCCGCCGAACTGGCTGCACATTCCCATCGGCTATAACGGCCGCGCATCCTCGGTGGTGGTCTCGGGCACGCCGGTGCGGCGGCCCTGGGGCCAGTTGAAGGGGCCGCAGGACGCCGCGCCGCGCCTTGCACCTTCGGCCCGGTTCGATTTCGAGTTGGAACTGGGTGCGATCGTCGGCCGCGCGTCGGACCGGCCCGTGACGGTGGCCGAGGCTGACGAGATGATCTTTGGCTATGTGCTGCTGAACGACTGGTCGGCCCGCGACATCCAGGCGTGGGAGTATCAGCCGCTGGGTCCGTTCCAGGCAAAGGCGACGGCGACGACGATCTCGCCCTGGATCGTGATGCGGGCGGCGCTGTCGGGGTTCCGCGTGCCGACGCCCGAACGCGAGGTGCCGCTTCTGCCCTATCTGGCCGAACCCGGACCGCTGGGGCAGGACATCGATCTCAGCGTGGCGCTGCGGCCGGACGGCGGCACCGAGACGGTGATCGCCCAGACCAATGCGCGCGAACTCTATTACGCTGCGGCGCAGCAACTGGCGCATCACACCCTGTGCGGCTGCCCGATGACGGTGGGCGACCTGCTGGGATCGGGCACGATCTCGGGGCCCACCGCAGGCAGCCGGGGCAGCCTGCTGGAACTGTCATGGGGCGGAAAGGAGCCGCTGGCCATCGCGGGCGGCAGTCGCAGTTTTCTGGAGGATGGCGACACCCTGATCCTGCGCGGCCATGCGCAGGGCGACGGGTTCCGGATCGGTTTCGGTGAATGCGCCGGGCGCGTCGTGCCGGCGTTGGCCGGTCCCTACGCCCTGCCATGACGTTCCGTCCGCTTTCCCTGATGGCGCGCAACAACGCCTGGGCGAACGAGACGCTACTGGCGGCCTGCGCAGGACTGGCGCCTGGGGAATGGGACGCGCGGCGGACCGCGTTCTTCCCGTCGCTGCGCGCGACGCTGGAACACCTGCATGCCGTCGATCTTTACTACATCGACGCCGTCGAGGGCGGCGGTCGCGGGCTTGGCGTGTACGATCCACACCCGTCCTTCGCCGATGTTCCGAGCCTCGCCGCCGCGCAACGCCTGTCGGACATCCGGTTGATCCGGCTGGCCGAGCAGGTTGATCCCATGCAGCCGGTCGACACCGACCGCGGCGCACAGGGCATGGTCACCGAGACTGCGGGGGCGGTGCTGCTGCATCTGTTCCAGCATCAGATCCACCACCGTGGGCAGGCCCATGCCATGCTTTCGGGCAGTTCCGTGCCACCGCCGCAACTGGACGATTTCCATCTTGCCTTTGGACGGGTCCCCGCCGCCGGCGCCTGGCTGGAGCCTTCGTCTTGACCCGGGGCGAGGCATGGTTCCGGCTGGCCTTCTCGGCCGTCGGGCTGGCGCTGCTGGCCGCTGTCCTTGCGGTGCATGGCCTGCCCGAAGGTCCGGGGCTGGTCGAGGTGGCGGGAATTGCCGGGGTGTTCTTCGGCTGGTCGGCCTTCGCCGCGACGCGGTTCCTGTTGCGGGGGAAGGGATGACACTGTGGCACGCCCTGCTGCTGGCCCAGGCCGCAGTCTTTGTCGTCTGGGCGGTACTGGCCTTCCGCATCCTGTTCCGCCTGCGCGCGCGCGCCGTCCGGGACAGTGGCCGCACCTTTCCCGGGCTGGGTGCGACGCTGCGCAGCTTTCGCGGCTTTGTCACACGCCCCGACGATCGCGCAGACCGCACCCGCCTGGTGCTGCTGACGCTGGTGCTGGCCGGTCTTTCTGTGGCGATCGCACTGACCGGCGGGCGGGCGTAGCGCGGCGGCGGTCCCGACCGGTCAGCCCTGCCCGGGTGTTGTGCCGGCGGCCGCCGCGAGGGCCGCCTGCAACGTCTCGCCCGTCCGGTGGATGTGGGCACGCAGCGCAGCGGTCGCGCGCTCCGCATCGCGGGCGGCAACGGCATCTGCAATCGCCGCGTGTTCGGCCCGCACATCCCGGTCGGGCGCCGCCGCAATCGGGAACAGCCGCCGGTAGCGGTCATGCAGGTCGTGCAGCGTGGTGCACAACCGCAGCAGCATCGGCATTCCGCAGCCCCGGATCAGCGCCATGTGAAACGCGGCATGCGCGGCTTCCCACGCCTCCTGCGTCTGCCGGTGCTCGGTATGGCGTTCGGTCCGGTTCAGCCGGTACAGCGCGCGCATGACATCGCTTTCCCAATCCAGATCACCCGCAACGATGCTCGCCCCCAGGGCCAGGACTTCCAGTTCTGCGCGCAGGCGCGTGACCTCGGCAAGGTCGGCTGCCGACACCGGCGACACACGGTATCCACGCTGATCCTCGAACGTCACCAGACCATCGCCCACCAGGCGGGCCACAGCCTCGCGCAGGGGGCTGATCGAGACGCCATGCGCGAGACGCAGACGATCAAGGTTGATCTTGGCACCCGGTGGCGGGTCGCCACGAAGGATCGCATCGCGCAGATCCGCGGCGATCCGGCTGGACAGGGTTTCCTTGCTCGGCGCCCCGGTCATCCCATGCTCCTGCCCTGAACCATGAACGACGATCTGGCCTGTCTGGGGAAAACGGCTAGGATCATGCGCGACGTGTGTCTGGCATGGGATCGGGTCCGTGGCGCTGTCGATGTTTCAGGCCGCCTATCAACGCATCCGGTCGGACATCGTGTTCGGTCGCCTGCCCCCGGCTGCCCGGCTGCGTCTGGAGGATCTGCGCGAATCCTACGGCACCTCGGTTCCCACCCTGCGCGAGGTGCTGAACCGGCTGACATCCGAGGGGCTGGTGGTGACCGAGGATCAGCGCGGATTTGCGGTTGCCCCCGTTTCCGCGGCGAACCTGCTGGAACTGGCCGCGTTGCGCAAGCTGATCGAACTGGACGCGCTCGCGCAGTCCCTGCGTTTGGGCGACATCGCGTGGGAGGCCGACGTGGTCGCGGCGCATCACAAGCTTGCCCGGATGGAGGCGCGGATGCAGGCAGGCGAGACGGTCGACCGGACAGAATGGAAGCGCTACGACTTCGGTTTTCACCAGACCCTGATCGGCGCCTGCCGGTCGGCCGAACTGATGGCGGTGCATGGCGCCGTGTTCGACAAGTACCTGCGCTACCAGATGCTGTACCTGACCTATCGCGGCGCCATCGCAGCGGCCGAGCACCGCGCGCTTCTTGAGGCGGCACTTGCCCGCGATGTGGATGCGGCCCAGGCGGTTCTGGTGCGGCACATCGACGGGGGCGTGGAGCACGCCCTCGCCGCGCATGGCACGAGGCCGGGAGCCGGGTGAAGGCTGCCGGTCACCCCGCATAGCCGAACTGGCGCGGCAGCCAGAGCGACAGGCCGGGAAAGAAGATGAGACACATCAGCGCCACCAGCAACGCGAACAGGAACGGCAGGACATTCACGATGATGTCGCGCAGCGGGATCCCGGTGACCGCGTTGATGACGAACAGCAGCATGCCGTAGGGTGGCGTGATCAGCCCGATCATGCAGTTCACGACCGCGACCACGCCGAAATGCACCAGGTCGATGCCCAGGGCCTGACATGTCGGCACGAACAGCGGCAGGATGACCAGGATGATGGTGGTCGCATCCAGCAGGCAGCCCAGAAGCAGAAGCAGCAGGTTGATCGCCAGCAGGAACACGATCGGGCTCATCTCCATCCCGGCAAGCCAGGACTGCAATGCATTCGGGATGCGTTCGGATGCGACGATGTAGTTGAAGATCAGCGCACAGCCGATGACGATGCCGACCGTCGCGGCCTGCCGGGCGCTGTCGACGACCTGCCGCCAGAAGACGGCGACGGACAGCGACCGGTAGAGCAGCACAGCCAGCAGCAGCGCGTAGAGCGCGGCGATCGAGGCGGCCTCGGTGGGCGTTGTGGCACCGCCATAGATGCCGCCCAGCAGGATCACCGGCATCAGGAGCACGGGCACCGCCTGCACGGTCAGGCGGGGAATGTCGCGGACCGGAACCGGCGCTTCCTGCTGCACCCCCATCTGTGTGGCGCGGATGTGGTTCATGACCATCAGCATCACGGCCATCAGGAACCCGGGAACGATGCCAGCAAGGAACAGGTAGCCGATGGATTGGCCCGAGATCAGCGCATACATCACCATCGGGATCGAGGGCGGAATGATCGGGCCGATGGTGGCCGAGGCGGCGGTGATCGCAGCGGCATAGCCGCGCGGATAGCGTCCGTCCTTCGTCATCATGCCGATGATGATCTTGCCGATGCCCGCCGCATCAGCCACCGCCGATCCCGACATGCCCGCGAAGATGAGCGAGGACACGATGTTGACGTGGCCAAGCCCGCCCCGGAACCGCCCCACGACGGCGACACAGAAGCCCAGCAGGCGCTCGCTGATCGCGCCGGCGTTCATGATGTTGGCCGCTATGATGAACAGCGGCACCGCCAGCAGGATGTAGCCGTCATAGATCGACTGGATCAGCTGTTCGGCGGCCAGCCCCATGTCGGCCCCGATCACCCCGAGATAGACGATCCCGCCGAGGAGAAGGGCATAGGCGATCGGCGTGCCGATGGCAGCCAGCAGGAACACCGCGACCAGGCAGACGAGGAAGCCCAGGCTCATCTCAGGGATCCGTCCGCTGCGGGTTGCGGAGGATCTGGGCCAGACGCCAGCCATATCCCACGATCAGCGCGCCGCAGAACAGCATGTAGACAATGAAAATCCAGTTCAGCGGAATGCGAAGCGTCGCGCTCCGCTTGATGCGGTAGAAATCGACGTAGTCCCAGCTTGCAGGCAGCGCGACCGCGATCCCGACGACGATGCAGGCCGCAGACAATGCGCCGAGGATGCGCTGCGTGCCGGGGCTTGCCATCTGATAGAGCAGATCGAACTTCACATGATCGCGGTCCGCAAGGCAAAGCCCGGCGCCCCAGAGGACCAGCCAGAGCCAGAGCGTCAGGCAGACCTCCACGGTCCAGCCAACCGGCAGGTTGAACAGGTATCGCGCGGCGATCTGCGCGATGAAGACGGCGAACATCGCAAGAAGCATGCCCGCCGCCACACCATCGGCAGCGTGGCGCAACCCGGTCAGGATGCGCGACACCGGGGTGGAACCCTAGTTCCCGGCGGCGTTGATCGCATCCACGATCCCGGCAGGCCATGCCGCCGCATAGGGCGAGGCAAGATAGTCTGCCTGCACCTTGGCACGGAATGCGGCGATGTCGGGTTCATAGACCTTCAGGCCCTGGTCCTTCATGAACTGGACAAGCTCGTCCTCAAGGCCCAGCTGCCGCTGCCGCGCGGCCTCGGCCGCCGCATCGGCCGCAGCCTGCGTCGCGGCCTGCTGGTCCGGGGTCATTCCGTCCCAGACCTTCTTGGAGATGGCCAGATAGTTCAGGTCGACCAGATGCGAGGTCAGCACGATCTGCTTTGTCACCTCGTAGAACTTCGAATCGCGCACCGTCGGCAGCGGGTTGTCCTGCCCGTCGACGGCGCCGGTCTGAAGCGCAGTGTAGATTTCCCCGAAGGCGACAGGCACCGGATTGGCCCCAAGCGCCGAGCCGAGGAACTGCCAGGCGTCCGTGCCGGGCATCCGCAGCTTGACGCCCGAAAGATCGGCCGGGGTCTTGACCTCCTGCTCGCCGCGCAGGTTCACGTGGCGGCGGCCAAGATACATCACTGTCAGCAGTTTCACCCCAAGTTCATCCTCGGCCTTCTTCTTGAACGGATCCATCAGCGGATCGTTGAAGACGGCAACCTGATGCGCCGCATCGCGGTGCAGGTACCCGGCCGTGAAGACCGAGAACTCGGGGAAGAACGTCGCCAGTTCCTGCGCCGAGGTGATGGCCATTTCCAGGTTGCCGCGTGCGATCGCCTCAAGCTCGGTCGCCTGCTTGAACAGGGTGCCGTTGTAATGCGGCTCGTAGTTGGCGAATTCGGCCACGCCGGGTCCGAACACCTCGGCAAGCGCGCGGGTGCGCTGATCGGTCTCGGTGGCGACGGTGGACATGCGAAGCTGGATCTTGTCCTGCGCGGCTGCGATGCCTGCGGACAGTGCCAGGGCAACAGCGGCCGAGGCCGCAAGCATAGCGCGGCGCGTGGTGGTGAACGGCATGGGCTCCTCCCTCCCGAATGGTCGAATCGCCTCTTGGCGGGCGACATGCGGGACGGTCGCAGGATTGCCGCCACCTGTCCATAAAAAGCCTTACGAAGCCGCCTTTCGTCGATTGTGCAGAAATTTCATATGAGGCGCCGGATAATCGTTTTTTCTTTCCAACGTCCGGCGCAGCATCTAGAAACCCTCCGGCGTGCTTTGCCGGGAGGGGCCATGACAACGCGACTGTCGGGTTGCCGATCCTGCGGCCCACCGCCGGACGGCCAGCAATCCGCCGTTGCCGCGATGCCCCAGGTTGCGGCAAGGTCGCGCCTGCACGGCACCCCGCCCAGACCGAACCCCCGGAGATCCGACAGATGCCCACCGTCCACATCCTGAACGGCCCGAACCTGAACCTGCTCGGGCGGCGCCAGCCGGAAATCTACGGGCGTGAAACGATGGATGACGTGCGGACAGCCTGCGTGGCGCTTGGGCAGGGTCTCGGGCTGGCCGTGGAACTGTTCCAGTCAAACCACGAAGGCATCATAGTCGACCAGATCCACATAGCGCGAGAGGCGGCGCAGGGCATCGTCATCAACCCCGGCGCCTACACCCACACGTCCGTCGCCATCCTGGACGCGCTGAATGCGTTCGAGGGCCCTGTCATCGAGGTCCACATCTCGAACGTCCACAAGCGCGAGTCCTTCCGGCACCATTCCTACGTTTCGCTGCGCGCCGATGGCGTGATCGCGGGGCTGGGCACCGAGGGGTATCAGGCCGCCGTCCGGCGAATGGCCACGCTGCTGGGATGATGCAAGAAACCCCGATCGCGGTGGTGGGGGCAGGCCTGATCGGCCAGCGGCATCTGGCGGCCCTCCGCACCGCCGGCGGCGTGCGCCCGGCTGCCGTCATCGACCCGGCACCCGCGTTACGCGAGGTGGCCGAGGCCATGGGCCTGCCCTGGTTTCCGTCGCTGTCCGACTTGCCGCACGGGGTGGCGGCGGGGGCAATCCTGGCAACGCCGAACCAGCTGCATGTGTCGGGTGCCCTGGATGCGCTGTCGATGGGCCTGCCCGTGCTGGTCGAAAAACCGCTTGCGACGGATGTCGAGGGGGCGGGGCGGATCGTGGACGCGGGGCGCGCGGCGGGCCTGCCGGTTCTGACCGGCCATCATCGCCGTCACAACCCGCTGATCGCGGAGGCAAAGTCGCTGATCGACAGCGGCGGGATCGGCGCCATCGTCTCGGTCCACGGGATGTTCTGGCTGGAAAAGCCCGCCAGCTATTTCGCGAACGACTGGCGCCGCCGGCCCGGCGCCGGTCCGGTGCTGCTGAACTGCATCCATGACATCGATCTGCTGCGCCACCTGGCGGGCGAGATCGTGGCGGTTCAGTCCGTGGTCACGCGCGCGATCCGGGGGCACGCGGTCGAGGATGCGGCGGCCGTGGTCATCGAATTCGCCAGTGGCGCAATCGGCACGCTGAGCGTCGCCGACTGCATTCCCGCACCGTGGAGTTGGGAACTGGCTTCGGGCGAGAACCCCGACTATCCGCCGGCGGGCCAGTCCTGCTATCAGATCGGCGGAACAACGGGCGCCCTTGAACTTCCTGCGCTGCGCGTCTGGCGCCATGACGGCCCGCGCGGCTGGTGGGATCCGATCACCGCAGCCACGCTGCCGCGCGGCCATGGCGACCCGCTGATACGGCAGGCCGAGCAGTTCGGCCGCGTCATCCGTGGCGAGGAGCCACCACTCGTCTCGGGCGAGGACGGACGGCGCAGCCTTGCGGTGGCGCTTGCCGTCCACCGCGCCGCAGAAACCCGAACCCGGATCGTCATCGCCCCATGAAGGAGCCTGCCAATGGACCTGCCACGCAACACATTCAAGGCCGCGCTGCGCGAGGGGCGCCAGCAGATCGGCATCTGGTGCTCGATCCCGGGGGCGGGCCATGCCGAGTCGCTTGCCGGTTGCGGGTTCGACTGGATGCTGATCGACACCGAACACACGACGACTGACCTGACGACGGTGCAGGCCATGCTGGCTGCGGTCGCACCCTACCCCACCCATTGCGCGGTGCGCCCGGGCTGGAACGACGCGGTCGAGATCAAGCGGCTTCTGGATGCGGGGGCGCAGACGATTCTGGTGCCCTATGTCCAGTCTACGGCCGAGGCCGCCCGCGCCGTCGCCGCCTGCCGCTACCCGCCGGAAGGCACGCGCGGCGTGGCGGGTATCACGCGGGCGTCGCGCTTTGGCCTGGTGCCTGACTACATCGCGCGCGCAAACGCGGAAATCTGCCTGCTTGTGCAGGTGGAAACGGCCGAGGCGCTCGGCCAGATCGAGGCGATCGCTGCGGTTGACGGGGTGGATGGCATATTCATCGGGCCCGCGGATCTGGCCACCTCGATGGGATACCCCGGCAACACGGCCCACCCCGCCGTTCACAAGGCGATCCTGTCGGCCATCGCCCGTATCCGGGCAGCCGGGAAACCGGCAGGCATCCTGTCACTCGACCCTGACCTGCTCGACGCGGCCGTTGCCGCCGGAACGATGTTCACCGCGGTCGATGTCGATGCGGCGATCCTGCTGCGGCATGCGCGCGAGGCCGCGACGGCCTGGAAAGCCCGCACATGAGGGCGATCAGTCGGTACGTCCCGCCGCGTCGCGCAGGATGGCCGACAGGATCTCGGCATCCTCACTGGTCGCGCCCTGGCGGCCGGTGATGCCGACGGCACCCGACAGGAACCGCGCCGCCGCGGGCATCAGGATGAGTTCGCCGCGCTCCAGTTCCTCCAGGATCACGCCGCGCGAGATGAACCACACGGCGTCGGACCCCCGCACGATGCCGCGACCCAGGGCAAGTGCCACCGTCTCGACGGCCGGGCGGATTCCGGCCAGACCCTGCGATGCCAGGAAATCGTCGACGGCTCGCCGGATGATGGCACCGGCGGGGGGCAGGATAACCGGAACCCGGGCCAGCATCTCGGCCAAAGGCGCAACGGCCATCGGGTGACCCGCGCGGGCACACAGCACGATATCCTCTTCATAGAGATGTGCGAAGCTCAGGCCCGCCATCTCGTCCGGCGCGGGCATCCGACCCAGCATGAGGTCAATGCGGCCCCGGCGCAGCAGTTCCATCAGAAACGCATGTGGCCCCGTCGTCACCGTCAGCACCGTGCCCGGCCGCAGCGCATGGAACCGCAGGGCGGCCTGAGGAAACAGCCGCGTCGCGGCGGTCGGCAGGACACCCACGCTCAGCCGGCCACCGGGGCCGCCGGGCCGCATCGCCGCCGCGCCCTGGTCAAGCGCGGCCAGGGCCTGGGCGGCATGGCGACGGAACACCTGACCCGCCTCGGTCAGAACCAGACGCCGCCCCGTGCGAAGGAACAGCGACTGTCCAAGAAGCACCTCAAGCTCGGCCAGCGACCGGGACACGGCAGGCTGGGTGATGCCCTGCTGTCGTGCCACGGCCGACAGGTTTCCGCTGGCGGCAATGTCCAGAAACACCCGGACATGGCGAAGCTTGATCCCGGGGTGCATGCCCAGGTGATTATGCATCTTCCCACATTTCGCATTTCCTTTGGCAATAACCATGTGCAAAAGTCATGCCAAGGCAGGGGGGAAGAATGCAAGTCCTGATGCGCCCGTGGGGCGCCATGCATGTGCGCACAGAAGGTTCGGGGCCGCTCGTGCTCTTTGCGAACTCGCTGGGCACCGATCTGCGGCTGTGGGATGACGTCTTGCCGCTGCTGCCTTCAGGGCTGCGATTTGCACGGTTCGACAAACCGGGCCACGGACTTTCCGACTTGGCACCCGAGGTCACGATCGACAGTCTCGCCGATGATGCGGCCGCGCTGATCACTGATGCAGGGCAATCCGCCGTGGTGGTTGGCCTGTCAATCGGGGGCCAGATTGCGCAGGCTGTCGCCGCCCGGCGCCCCGATCTGGTGCGCGCGATCGTGCTGTCGAACACCGCCGCGCGGCTTGGATCGGCCGAAAGCTGGCAAGCCCGGATCGCCGCGGTATCTGCCAGCGGCATCGAAGGGATTGCCGACGCGGTTCTGGACCGCTGGTTCGCTGCACCTTTCCGGCACAGCGACGCCTGCGCGCCCTGGCGGGCGATGCTGACGCGCACGCCGGCAACCGGATACATCGCCGCCTGCCGGGCGCTCGCCGCATCCGATCTTGCGGCGACAACGGCGGCGCTTCGGCGGCCCGCGATGGTGATCGCCGGAGAGCATGATGGCGCCTCGCCGCCCGATCTGGTGCGCGCGACCGCCGATCTGATCCCGGGCGCGGCGTTCCACGTCATCCCGGGGGCGGGCCACCTGCCCCCGGTCGAAACCCCCGCCGCGTTTGCCGCACTCCTGTCCCCGTTCCTCATCGAGCACGCGCATGCCTGACGACAATCCTGCCACCCCGGTCTCCGCCCTCGGCGAGGCCACGCGCCGCCGTGTCCTGGGGCACGCGCATGTGGATCGGTCGCTCAACGCCGCCACGCCGTTCGACGCGCCGTTCCAGCGGCTGATCACCGACGCCGCCTGGGGCCATGTCTGGGGGCGCGACACGCTGCCCCTGCGCGAGCGTTCGATGCTGACCATCGCGCTGCTGGCGGGACTGGGCAACGATGAGGAACTGCGCCTGCATCTACGGGCCACGGCCAACACCGGCGCCACCGAGGATGACGTGATGGAGGTGCTGCTGCACGTCGCCATCTATGCGGGCGTACCCCGCGCGAACCATGCCATGAAGATTGCAAGGGAGGTCTTTGCCGCGATGGCAAGGCAGGAGGAGTCGTGATGAAACCCGCCGAATTCCATCAGCGCGACCGGCTGTGGCAGCCGCCTGCGCTGGCCCCCGACTACAAGACCAGCGTGGCGCGCAGTCCGCGCCTCGCCATGCTGTCGCTGCAGAATTCGATGTCGGAGATCACCGGACCGACCTTCGGCCATGGCGACATCGACCCGATCGACAACGATCTGATCCGGAACTACGCAAAGACCGGCGATCCGGTCGGCGAACGCATCATCGTGCATGGTCGTGTGCTGGACGAGAACGGGCGCGGCGTGCCGGACACGCTGGTGGAGATCTGGCAGGCCAACGCGGGCGGCCGGTATCGCCACAAGAAGGATACCTACCTTGCCCCCATCGACCCCAATTTCGGCGGATGCGGGAGGACGCTGACGGATGCTGATGGCTACTACGTCTTCCGCACGGTCAAGCCAGGCGCCTACCCGTGGCGCAACTGGGTGAACAACTGGCGCCCGGCGCATATCCATGTCTCGGTATTCGGCACCGCCTTCGCGCAGCGCCTGATCACCCAGATGTATTTCGAGGGCGATCCCCTGATCGCGCAATGTCCGATCATACGGACCATTCCCGATCCGCGCGCCATCGACCAACTGATCGCGCCGCTGGACATGAATTCGGCGATCCCGCTGGACAGCCTGGCCTACAAGTTCGACATCATATTGCGGGGACGGCGCTCCACGCTGTTCGAGAACCGGCTGGAGGGAAACTGACATGCCGCAGCCCCTGAACTATCTGAAGGAAAGCCCGTCCCAGACCGCCGGTCCCTATGTGCATATCGGCCTGGCACCCGGCGCGGCGGGGTTCGACATCTACCGGAACGAGCTCGGCCAGGACATCGCCGGACCCGACGCCGCCGGCGAGCGTATCCGGGTCGAGGGGTTGGTCATCGACGGCACCGGCGCACCGGTCAAGGATGCGATGCTGGAGGTCTGGCAGGCCGATGCCGCGGGCATCTATCCGCATGCCGAAGATCCCCGCCATGCCGATGTTGCCCCGGGTTTTCGCGGCTGGGGACGGGTGATCACCGACTTCGAAAGCGGCCTCTGGTCATTCGGCACGGTCAAGCCCGGCCCGGTCATGGGGCGCAACGGCCGCTGGATGGCGCCGCACCTCAACCTCTGGATCGTCGCGCGCGGGATCAACATCGGCCTGAACACGCGGATGTACTTCGAGGACGAGGACAACACGGCAGACCCCGTGCTGAACCTCGTGGAACAGGTGCAGCGCAGGTCCACCCTGATCGCACGGAAGACATCGCCTTCAACCTACCGTTTCGACATCCGTCTTCAGGGCGAGGGTGAAACGGTCTTTCTGGATATCTGACCAATGACCAATCCCTGCATCATCTGCGTCGCCATCACCGGATCGCTGCCGACCAAGGAAAACAACCCTGCGGTTCCCATCACCATCGCCGAACAGATCGAAAGCACGCAGGAGGCCTTCGAGGCGGGTGCCAGCATCGTGCACTGCCATGTGCGAGATGACGCGGGCAAGCCCACCTCGGACCCTGATCGCTTCGCCCGGCTGATGGAGGGGCTGGCAAGGCACTGTCCCGGCATGATCGTGCAGCTTTCCACCGGTGGCAGGTCGGGCGCCGGGCAGGAACGCGGCGGCATGTTGCCGCTGCGGCCCGACATGGCCTCGCTCGCCGTGGGGTCGAACAACTTTCCGACCCGCGTCTACGAGAACCCGCCGCAACTGGTAGACTGGCTCGCATCCGAAATGATCGCGCATGACGTCAAGCCGGAGGTCGAGGCATTCGACCTTTCGCACATCACGCAGGCCGCGGCGATGGCCCGCGACGGACGGCTGAAGGGCCCGCTCTACGTGCAGTTCGTGATGGGGGTGAAGAACGGGATGCCCGCCGATGAACGCATCTTCGACTTCTATGTCGAGACACTGAACCGTCTGGCGCCCGGATCGCAATGGTGCGCTGCCGGGATCGGCGCGACACAGACCATCGTCAACGAATGGTGCATCGCCAAGGGCGGACACACGCGGACGGGGATGGAAGACAACGTGCGGCTGGACCGGGAACACCTTGCGCCGTCGAACGCGGCGCTCGTGCGCCGTGCGGTCGAGATCTGCCAGCGCCACGACCGCCCGGTTGCGACGTGGCAGGAGGCGCGCACGATACTGGGGCTGCGGATGCCGCAGGCAGCCTGACTTCCTGGCCCCTGCCCTCTCATTGCCGGCGGGGCGCGGGCCTGTCCGAACCCGCCGCAGCATCGGAACCGCGCCATGCCCGCCCATCCCGCCGACAGCGCCCTTTACGCCCGCCTGCTGGGCGACGCCGAGACAGCGCGGCTGTTCACCGACACGGCCGAGATCCGCGCGATGCTGCTGGTCGAGGGGGCCCTTGCACGCGTGCAGGGTGACCTTGGCCTGATCCCCGAGGCTGCGGCGGCCTTCCTGCACCGGGCGGCCCAGGAGGTGCAGATCGACGCCGCCGAACTGGCGCCGGGCACCGCCGCGAACGGGGTTCCCGTACCCGATCTCGTCGCGGCCTTCCGCAAGGCCAGCGGCGCGCCCGAGCACGCGCAATGGCTGCACTGGGGGGCCACGTCACAGGATATAGCGGATACCGGCCTGATGCTGCGGCTGCGTCAGGTGCTGACGATCTGGGAGACCCGCATGGCAGCGATCCTGCGCGGCTTTGCGGATCTTGCGACGGTGCACGCCGATACACCGATGGTCGCGCGCACCTACGGGCAGGCGGCGGTGCCGACCACATTCGGTGCCGTGGTTGCGGGCTGGGGTTCACCGTTTCTGCGGCATCGCGAACGGCTGGCCGACCTGCGCCCGCGTCTGCTGGCCGTGCAGTTCGGGGGGGCGGCGGGCACGCTTTCGGCGCTTGGCGCGGACGGCCCCGCGGTGCGTGCCGCACTCGCGCGGACGCTCGGCCTGACCGATCCGGGCGGACCCTGGCATTCGGACCGTGACCGGATCGCCGAGCTCGCCAGCCTTGCCGCCGGGATTGCCGTTGCCGCAGGGAAGGTCGGCGAGGATCTGACGCTTCTGGCGCAGACCGGCATTGCGGAGGTTGGCATCACCGGGGCAGGCGCATCATCGACCATGCCGCAAAAGGAAAATCCGGTGGCGGCGGCCGTCCTTGTTGCACTTGCGCGGTCGGCGGGCGGGCTGGCCGCGACACTGGCGGGCGCGGGGTTGCACCGTCAGGCGCGCGATGGCGCCGCATGGTTCACCGAATGGCTGACGCTGCCGCCCCTGATGATCACCACCGGCGCCGCGTTGCGGGTACTGGCCGAAACCATCCCCCGGCTGCGCCCCGATGCAACAGCGATGGAACGTGCCCTTGGCAGCGACAGCGGCCTGATCGCGGCCGAGAGCATCACCTTCGCGCTTGCCGGTCACATGCCGCGACCCGAGGCGCAGGCGGCGGTCAAGGCAATGGCGGCCGAGGCGCGGGCAACGGGACAGATGCTCGCCGATCTCGCGGCCACGCGCTTTCCCGATCTGAACATCGGCATCAGGCCCGACCTTGGCGAGTCACCGGCCATCGCCCGCCGCTTTGCAGAACGGGTCGCGGCCTCGGGTTGACCCGCCCCTCGGCCCGTCAGCGCGGCTGCACCAGTGCTTCTATCTCGCCCGCGTTCGGGCAGATTTCGGGCAGATGCCTGGGCCAGGGCTGCGACCTTGCCAGCCAGACGGTGCACTCCGCATCATGGCCACAGCGGTCGCAGCGGTTGACCATGCCGATGAGTTCGGTCCTGCTCAACCAACCCTCGACAACGGCGCCGGGCAGATTCACCCCTGCTGCCCGCGCCATCCCGAGGGTAAGCCAGAACGCTCCCGGGTGATCCTGATTGACGATCATGTCCGCTCCCTTCACTCGATCACAGGGTGCGGTTCGCCGTTGCATGCCGCCTTGACCCAGATCAAGGCGATGCGCCCGGCTCAGCGGAGCGCAGCCACCGTTCGGCGAACCACGTTGCGCCGTTCGGCATTCGGGGGGTGGCTGCCAAGAAAACGGTCGCCCGGATCGGGCAGGCGGTCAAAGAATGCCGAACCGCGCACCGGGTCGAAACCGGCACGGAACGCGATTTCGGCACCCAGTGCATCGGCCTGAAGTTCGAATTCCTTCGAGAAGCGTCTTGCACCCAATGTGGCGCCCACATCCTGCGCGCTGCGCACCGCCGCCGCGTCCGCCCCGCCAAGCGCCGCCAGCACCCCGGCCAGCAGTGCTGTCTCGGTCGCGCTCTGCTGAACCAGCGGGATGTGGCCCAGAATGTGATGCGCCGCCTCGTGACCCACGACAAAGGCGATCTCGTCGATGTTGCGCGCATTGGCGATCAGCGACGGGGTAAAGCCCAGAACCGGCCGACCGGCCCGGTCCAGCGTCTGGAAGGCGTTCGGCGGCTGTCCCGGGCGGTCGTCGATCACGACACGAAAGGCACAGGGCACCCCGCGCGTGCGGGCACGGCAATACGCCTCGGCCACCGGCTGCACGCGATCGACCGCCGCCACGAAGTTCTGCGCTGCGGCGCGGGGCGGCAAGAGGTCGGACGGCCGGGTCGCGGAAACCTCGACCGGCTGCGGCGCGGGCACCGGCAGCGCAACGTCGTAGGTCGGCATGCATCCGGCAAGCGCCGCCGCCAGCAAGAGCCCGCCAAGCCACCGCATTCGCCATCTCCCTCGCGAGCCTTCCCGGAACTGTCTAGCAGAACAGATCGGGCCGGAAAGGGCCGCGCGATGCCGGGTCACGCAAGGGTGTTGTCGCCTCGCTATCGTCGCCGTATGGTCGCCCGCATGTTCACGATCGAGCACGAATTCGACGCCACGGTGATCACCCTGATCGACGAAGGCGGCACGCATCTTGTCGAAGATGTGGTGATCCACGCCTTCGATGATTGCGTGACAATCACCCAGGAGGACGAGCGCGAAGGCGGCCCGGTGACGGTCACGCTGTCGATGGCGCAGTTGCGCGACCTGATGGCGGCGCTTGACCTGCCCGAAGGCAGCTACCGGCTGTCGCGCCCGGTCGGCGATTGAGCGTGCAGGTCAATCCAGCCTGAACAGCTTGTCCCGTGCGGTCGCACCTCGCACCAGTACCAACCGGGTTCTCGCGACGCCCAGTGCCTCTGCCAGCAGGTTGCGCACCGCCTCATTGGCGCGCCCGTCCTCGGCAGGCGCGGTGACGTGAACGCGCAGCGTGCCGTCATCGGCGACCGCCAGCGCACTGCGCCTGGCACGCGGCGTTGCGCGCAGCGCAAACATGGTGCCCGGGACGGCCAGGTGCGACAGGTCGATCATGGCGATGTCCTGCCGCGCCGCAGGAGTTGACGCAAGCACCCCATGGCCGACCTGCCACCGCTGCGCTACCCTTGCGGCAGGAGGTACCCATGCGTCCCATCGTCATTGCCCGCCTGTCTGTCCTGCTGGCACTTGCAGCATGCGCCACCCCGCAAGAGGCCTGCATTGCGCGTGAGACGCGCGACCTGCGCGTTCTCGACCGCCTGATCGCAGAGACCGAGGGCAATCTCGCCCGCGGCTATGCCATCGAGGAGTACACGGTCGACATCACAGTCATGGGGACCTGTCTGGAAGGCGGCGGAAAGGACGAGACCGGGGCCACCCTGCCGCCGATCGCCGTATCCTGCTTTCAGGATCGCGAGGTCACGCGCACCCGGCCCAAGGCAATCGACCTGAACGCCGAGCGACAGAAACTGTCGTCGATGCAGGCGAAGCGCGCAGAACGGGCCCGCGCCGCAGCCCCGGCCGTCGCATCCTGCCGGGCGCAATACCCCGAATAGGTGTCAGAACGCGGGCGCCCGGACGGTATCGATAAGCGACCGCCCGCCATCGAGCATCAGGATCTGACCGGTCATGAAGCTCGCCGCGTCCGAGGCAAGATATTGCACCGCTTCCGCAAGTTCCGCCGGGGCGCCGATCCGTCCCATCGGTGTGCCGTCCACGATGGTCTGGCGATAGTCCGGGTGTTCCTTGATCTGCGCCTGCAGGCTGGCGCTCATCACCGAGCCGAAAGCCACGGCATTGACCCGGATGCCCTTGGGCGCGAGGGCAATCGCCATCGTGCGCGTCATCTGCTCGATCGCCGCAGAAGAGATCGAATAGCCCAGCAGCTCGGGTTGGGTACGGCAGGCGGCCAGCGACGACAGATTGATGATCGACCCGATGGAGCCGCCGGAAGTGCCGCTCTTCTCAGCCTGCAGGATCATCCGCCTTGCCGTCACCTGGGTCAGGCGCAGTGCCGACATGAGGTTGTGCTGCAGCATGAGATCGACCGCATCGCCCGACGGATCAAGCGGATCAGACAGACAGAAGGCACGGCTTGCGTTCACCAGTATGTCCACGCGATCGAAAGCGTCGATGGTGGCCGACAGCAGGTTCGCCACCGTCAGCTTTTCCCGCAGGTCGCCGCCGAAGAACCGCAGTGCTCCTTCGCTGCGCGCCTCTTCCCCGCACTCGTTCTCGAGCCGCACCTCGTCGATGTCGGCACACATCACATTGGCGCCCTTGTCGAGGAAATGCCGTGCAACGGCCAGCCCGATCCCGGCGGCGGCACCCGTCACGATCGCGGTCTTGCCCTGGATGGAAAGCGTCATGTCCTGGCCTTTCGGGGAGGGGGAAGGGGTCGGGCCGCCCGGGTCAGCCGGAAGGCCGGGCTGCCGCCGATATCGTCGATCTCGCGGAACAGCGTCGTCAGCAGGGGACCATAGGGCAGATGCCGGTTCGCGACCAGCCAGAGCACGCCATCGGCGGCCAGCATGCCGGCCGCCGCGGACAGAAATGCCGCGCCAAGTGCGGGTTCGGCCCTGCGACCAGCATGAAAGGGCGGGTTCATCACCACCCAGTCTGCCGGGCGGGCCGGTCGGAACCGCATGGCATCCACCCAGTGGAAAGCCGCGCGGGGATCGGTGATGTTGATCCGGGCGCAGGCAAGAGCCGTGTGGTCGGCCTCGACCAGATCAACTGACCGCACACCCCGGCGCGACAGTGCGGCATGCGCCAGATATCCCCAGCCCGCGCCCAGATCGACGCCATGGCCAGGCAGTGCCTCTGGCAGCGCCTCTGCAAGCAAGACCGAGGCCGGGTCCGGACCATCCGCCGAGAACACGCCGGGCAGCGTGGCAAAGCCACCCTCAACCAGACGGATTGCCGGCAGCCAGTCCTCCAGTCCCGGACCGGCGGCAAGGGTGAACAGTCGGCCGTGCGCCTTGGCCAGCGGCTCCGACACCGGCAACCGCGCGCGCAGCTCGCGCAGCGCGGCATCGACCCCGTCGGTCTTCTGCCCGTCCACGGCAACCGTTCCGCCCGGCATCGCAGCCCCCGCCGCCTGCGCGACAAGGGCGCGGGCATGGTCGCGGGCCCGGGGCAGGCAGACAATCGCTGCGGCGAAGGGCGCGACGGGCACCTCTGCCGTCACAGAAAACCCCTGCGCCGCCAGCGCATCGTGTTCGGACCGCATCGTCTGCACCAGCACCAGCCGGTCACGCGGCAGGGAGGACAAATCATCTCCGGACTGCGCATTCAGCACAAGGATGTCCCCGTCCGAGGGCAGGGTCAGGGCGCCGGTTTCCAGCGCAAGGGCGAGTCGGGACGATCGCATGGACGGGCCGCGCCGGGCCCTATTCCTTTTCCATGGTGCATTGCAGCGGATGCTGGTGGCGACGCGAGAAATCCATCACCTGGGCCACCTTGGTTTCCGCCACCTCGAAACTGAACACCCCCACCACGGCCAGTCCCTTCTTGTGGACGGTCAGCATGATCTCGAACGCCTGCGCGTGGGACAGGCCGAAGAACCGTTCCAGCACATGCACGACGAATTCCATCGGCGTGTAGTCATCGTTCAGCAGCAGGACCTTGTACAGCGGCGGACGCTGGGTGCGCGCCTTGGTGCGCGTCGCGACCGACGTGTCGTCCCCGGGCCCGCCCTTGCGGTCGGTCATCGTCATGGGGATCAGCATCGCGGGCGTGCCTTTCGGTCGGGAGTCGGTCGGGATGACAGAGTATATAGCGAAACACCCCACCGCGAAAAGGGGCGCGCCCTTGCCGCATCGCAACGCCCGCGCCATACCTGCGGAAGGGAGATCGGGATGGCCAAGATCACCACCGTCGGCTTCGATGCCGATGACACGCTCTGGCAGAACGAGGCGTTCTTTCGCCTGACGCAGGAACGATTCGCGGCTCTGCTGGCGGACCATGCCGATCCCGACCATCTGGACGCGCGGCTCCTGGCGGCCGAGCGACGCAATCTTGGGCACTACGGCTATGGTGTGAAGGGATTCGTGCTGTCGATGATCGAGACCGCCATCGAGGTGACAGATGGCGCAGTGCCATCGCGGGTGATCGGTGAGTTGCTGGACGCAGGCCGCGACATGCTTGCGCATCCGATCGAATTGCTGCCGCATGCCCGCGCGGCCGTCGAGGCAGCGGCAGCGGACCACCGTGTCGTGCTGATCACCAAGGGCGATCTGCTGGATCAGGAACGCAAGCTGGCGCAGTCCGGCCTGGGCGACCTGTTCCACGCCGTCGAGATCGTCTCGGAAAAGACCCCTGACGTCTATGCGAGGCTGTTCACCCGGCACGGTTCGGGCGCCGGTCGCGCAGCCATGGTCGGCAACTCGCTGAAATCCGACGTGTTGCCGGTGATCGCGGCGGGCGGATGGGGTGTGCATGTGCCCCATGCACTGACCTGGGCAATCGAAAGGGCAGAGCCGCCACAGGACGCGACACGTTTCGCGGCCTTGCCTGATCTGGGCGCGCTTGCGCCATTTCTGGACCGTTTGCGCTAGGGTTCGCGGCGGGCGCCCCTGCACCCCCAATATCTGCCGCAGCAGCTTGGCAACACCCCTCCAGAGATTTCGCCAAGTGCTTGGGCTATATGGGTTTCGCGACACCAAACCCTGTGCTAGCCTCTGCGGCAGCAGAACAAGTGCGTCCGACAAATGATGACGCGCACAGAGGCAGGCAGAAGGAACCGGCGACGTGGCATCGCTCAAGGGGCAGTTGGCCCGCATATTCCTGTTTCTCGCGTTGATCACGGCAATGGCAGCGCTCTCCGCCGTTCCCGGACGATCCGCCCCTTTTGCGGCGCATGTGATGGACGCGCGCACCGGCGAGACGCTGATCGCGAGCAATGCCGATACCCGGCTGCACCCCGCATCCCTGACCAAGATGTTGACGCTCTACATCGCGTTCGATGCAATCCGGCGCGGCGAGATTTCGCTGGACACGATGGTGACCGTGTCCGCGAATGCGGCAGCCAAGCCACCGTCGCGGCTGGGGTTGCGGGCCGGACAGAAGATCGCGCTGCGGCATCTGATCCGGGCAGCGGCGATCAAGTCCGCGAACGATGCGGCCTCGGCCATCGGGGACGCCCTGTCGGGAAACGAGGCGGCCTTTGCCCGGCGGATGGACCGGACGGCGAAGGCCCTCGGCATGAAGAACTCCACGTTCAGGAACGCGAATGGCCTGACGGCAGCGGGCCACCTTTCGACGGCGCGCGACATGTCGATTCTGGGGCGACGCCTGTTCTATGACTTTCCCGAGTACTACAACCTCTTCTCGCGCCAGACGGCCGACGCGGGCGTGGCGCAGGTGTCAAACACGAACAACCGCTTTCTGTCCGGATATCGGGGCGCCGACGGAATCAAGACGGGCTATACCGTTGCAGCGGGCTTCAACCTGACCGCCAGCGCCGAACGTGACGGCAAGCGGCTGATCGCCACGGTGTTCGGTGGCACATCGACCGCGCAGCGCAACGCGAAGATTTCGCAACTGCTGGATCAGGGATTCGCCGCCGCGCCCCGCAACGTGGCCACCCGCAAGCCTGCCCCGGCGCAGATTCCCGCGCCCGAAGCCGCACCCGATCTTGTCGCCGAAGCCGCACCCGCCGATGGCATCCGCGCATCGGCCAAGACGATCCGCCTTGTCACCGCCGTCACCCGTTCAATTCGTCCGCGTCCGCGTCCGAACCCGCAGGATGCTGCGGCGGCAGAACTCGCCGTGGCGTCGCTCAAGTCTTCGATCGCCGATGCCGTCGCCGCCGCCGGCACCGAACCGGAAGCGCCACTGCCCTTCGCCGTCGTGCAGGCCGAAGAGGTGCCACCGACCGCAAGCGCACCGGCTGCAGCGCCCGCTGCCGATGTCGCGCGTACACTCGACAGTTCGACCGACCTGCCCTTCGCGGTCGTCGATGGCGACGTAGCGGCACCTGCCGTGGCGCCGGACATGGATGCCGCACCGATGATCGCCTCGGGCCCGCCCCGCGCGCGGCCCGCCGCGTTGCTTGCCGCACTGGCCCCCGCCCCTGACGCCGCAGCCCCCGAGACGATCGCGGCGGCGCTGCCGGAGCCTTCGCCGGAGAATTTGGTCCCCGAGGTCGTGGCCGCAGCCGTCAACGCCCCGATACGGCCGACAGATGCGGCGGAGGAGCCTGTCACGCCGACCGAGATCGCGCTGTTGTCCGCGCCGGCCGGAATGGCCCGCGGCCCGCTGTCGGATGCCCTGCCCGCGGTGCCCGCACCGCCCCCTGTTGCCGCGTTGCGTCCGGCCCCGGCACCCGACGCCGCACCCCCGCCCGCCGATCCGGTCGTGGTTGTCCGCATCTCGACATCGGGCGGGCGCCACTGGGGCATCTCTCTGGGCCGGTTCTCGTCGCGCGCGGCCGCCGAACGGGCGCTGATGCGGACCAGCCTGTCCGAAGGCCCGTCACTGGGCGACGGGTTGCGCAAGATCGCCGCGACAGGCAAGGGGTTCGATGCCAATATCCTTGGCCTGACCGAGGCGCAGGCAGACCTCGCCTGCCGCCGTCTCACCGCCCGGGCACAGACCTGCACCACCCTGTCGCCTTGATGGCAGACGTCACGCCCGCCCGGCCGCGGCCGAAAGACTGAACGGATCGATTCCCATGCGCCGCAACGCCGCCGCCCAGCGACCCGGCGCATCGCCATCGAACACCAGATCGACCGCCGCTTCCGAGGTCAGCCAGTCGTTTCGCCCGATCTCGGCCTCGATCTGGCCGGGCCCCCACCCCGAATAACCGAGGGCCAGCAGCGCATCGCGCGGGCCCTCCCCCTGGGCAAGCGCAACCAGGATGTCCTGGGTGGCGGTCATGCCGAAACCGCTGACGATCTCCATCGTGCCGTCGCGATTGGTGCCGTAGTCGGGCGAATGCAGCACGAAACCGCGTCCGCGCTCGACCGGGCCACCGAAATGCACACGAATGTCGCGCCCCTTGGGCGCGCGCGGGATCTTCAGCTGGTCCAGAAGCGCGCCGAAGGTCAGCTCCGGTACCGGCTTGTTCACGATCAGGCCCATCGCACCCTCGGGTGAGTGCGCGCAGATCAGGATGACCGACCGCTCGAACCGCGGGTCGCCCATGCCCGGCATCGCGATCAGCAGTTTTCCGGCAAGATCCATCGCCCACCCCTTTGCATCAAGATGGTCCCGCAACCGCCAAGCCTCAAGGGTCAATCGGCGCCGCGTTACGGGAAACGCACGGTGGCGCGAGGTCGCCGCAATGTGATTGCGCGATCCCTGCTGCGGATCGTATGTGCCGGTCATGACCCTTCGCATGATCTGCGGGGCGCTTGCCGCCCTGACCCTTCTTCCTGCCCTTCCGGGCCGACTGTCTGCCGAGCAGACACGTTCGGTATCGATCCCGGCTGCATCCGCGCCGCTTGTGACCGGCGGCCTTCGCACCGGATGGCAGACCACGGACGGCCAGCGGATGGCCGGGCTGGAACTGCGGCTTGCACCGGGCTGGAAGACCTATTGGCGGACGCCCGGCGACGGCGGGATACCGCCGTCCTTCGACTGGTCGGGATCGGAGAACCTGGCATCGGCGCGCGTCCTGTGGCCGCAGCCGCAGGTCTTTCACCTGAACGGCCTGCGCAGCATCGGCTATGTCGGTGATGTCGTGCTGCCGGTCGAGGTGACTCCGCGCGATCCGTCCAGGCCGGTGCGGCTGCGGGCTGCCGTCGATCTGGGCGTGTGCCGCGATGTCTGCGTTCCGGCAGAACTGACGCTGGACGCCCGGCTGGACGGCGCCGGTGCCGCCGATCCGGCGATCCGCGCAGCGCTCGCGGACCGCCCCGCAACCGCGCGCGAGGCGGGGCTTTCGGGCGTCGCCTGCGAGGTCGAACCGATCCGCGACGGCCTGCGCGTCCGCGCCAGCATGACCCTTCCGGCCCGGGCCCGCGGCAAACCTGCCGAGGCAGTCGTCATCGAACCCCCACAGCCGGGAATCTGGGTGTCCGAGGCCGAGGTGACGCGCAAGGGGGACCGGCTGACCGCCGTGGCCGAGATGGTTGATGACAGTGGTTCGCCCTTCGCGCTCGACCGGTCGAGGATCACGTTGACCATACTGGATGCGCGCGGCGCCATCGAACACCCAGGCTGCCCCGCACCGTAATCGGCATCAGCCCCGTGCGCGCGGGCGCAGCACTGCAACCCCGATCACGGCCATGAGCACGGCAACGGCAAGCGTGCCCGCCGCGAACAGCCCGAAGGACGCGGCCAGCGGCGGCAACCCGGCCAGTGCAGGCATGGCATCTGCCAGCCAGGCCGGCAGCGCGCCCGACAGGACGACGGGTGCCATCGTGACCGCGAACAACCCCGCGACGGCCGCCGCCCCCGCCGCGCTTACCATGCCGTGACGGCGCCCGACCCCACCCCGCGCAGTCGCACGGACCGCCCGCCGCAACGCGCGCGACACCGCGCCCGCGTCGGCCTGCGCCGCCATGACTGCGGGCACGACGACCAGCACGATCAGCATTCCGAAGCCCAGCCCGTAGACCAGCGTGATCACCGTAGGCTTGAGAAACAGCGCCTGGCTCGACGTCTCGAACAGCAGCGGAGCCAGGCCGAGCACCGTTGTCAGCGTCGTCAGGAGCACCGGACGCAACCGGTCGGCCACACCGTCGATGATTGCCGGGACAAGCCCGCGACGTCGTGCGTATTCGTCGATCGTCGAGACCAGAACGATGGAGTCATTGATGATGATCCCCACCATCCCGATCAGGCCGACGATCGAGAACATGCTCATCGATATGCCCCAATGCGCGTGCCCCCAGACCGCACCTGTCAGGCCGAAGGGGATGACCGACATCACCACCAGCGGTCGTGTCCAGCTTGCGAAGATCCACGTCAGCGTCAGATAGATGCCCAGCAGGCACAGGATCAGCCCAAGCTGCGCATCACCCAGGAATTCGCGTTCCTGTTCGGCCAGCCCCGTCACACGACTGGCGACGCCGAAGTCTTCCTCGATGCGCGGCAGGATGTCCTGCACCAGTGTCCGCTGCACCTCGTTCGCGCGCGCCGGGTCGTCACCCGAAAGGTCGCCCGAAACGGTGACCACGCGCAGCCCGTTCTCGCGACGGATGGTTGAAAACCCGGACCGCTCGGTCACCGACACGATGTCGGCCAGCGGCACATAGGCACCCTGCGCGGTTCGCATCAGCGTCCGGTCCAGGAAATCGGCCGTCATCTCGCCCGGCGGAAGCTCGACCCGGATGGCGGCCGTCCGCGTGCCATCGGGGAACGTCGCGGCCTCGATGCCGTTCAGCCGCTCGCGCAATGCCCTCCCCAGCGTATCTACCGAGAATCCCAGCGCCTGACCTTGCGGCGTCAGATCAAGGATCAGTTCCTCCTTGTCATAGGCCAGGTTGTCCTCGACCGCAGACACCTCGGGGAAGGGCAGCAGCGCCGACTTCAGGGCCTCTGCCGCCGATTTCAGCACCGCGGCCTCGGCACCATACAGGTCAACCGACAGGGCATCGCCGCCGGGTCCGAAACGGGCGCCGCGAAAGCTCAGCTCCTCCAGCATCGGATGGCTGCGAACCTCTTCCTGCAGAGCTGCCACGAAGACAAAGCTCGAATAGGGCCGGAAGTCGGGCTCGATCAGTTCGATCGAGATACCGCCCAGCAGGTCTGCATCCTTGGCATCCGCCCCCGACAGGCCGCGCCCAGTGCCGCCACCGACCTCGGCCATCATGTAGTCGATGGGGTTGCGCCCGTGCTCGGCTTCCAGCCTCTCGGCCACCGCCCGTGCGGCGCGCTGCACCTCGCGCATCATGGCCAGCGTGTCATCGCGGGTCGCGCCGGGCAACATCGCGAAGTTGCCGTTGACCGATGATTGCTCCGGCGCGTCGAAGAACCGGAACTGCACATCACCCCGGATCAGCGACGCGGCCTGCGTGGCCAGCAGGAACACCGCCCCCGCCATCACCGCATAGCGGGCGCGGATGACAAGCGCGGTGAAGGGGCGCATCGCGTTGTCGCGCAGCCATCGGAACCCCCGGTTCACCTGCCGCGACGGCCAGTCATACCAGGCCTCGCGCGCACTGGCGGCAAGCGCGTGCGCCATGTGGTTGGGCAGGATCAGGAAACACTCGACCAGGCTGGCCAGAAGCACGGCGATGACGGTGAACGGAACGTCGGCGATCATCTCGCCGAACCGGCCGCCAATGACCGTCAGCCCGGCGAATGCAATCACCGTGGTCAGCGTCGATGCGACCACCGGCATCGCCATCCGCCGGGCGGCATTCTCGGCCGCCACGACCGGCGCCTCACCCAGGCGCCTCGCCCGGAAATCGGCGTGTTCGCCCACCACGATGGCGTCGTCCACGACAATGCCCAGCGTGATGATCAGCGCGAAGAGCGAGATCATGTTGATCGTCAGCCCGGCGGCATACATCACGCCCACCGCAGCGAACATCGCCACCGGAATGCCTGCGGCCACCCAGAACGCCGTGCGTGCGTTCAGGAACAGGAAAAGCAGCACCACCACAAGCAGCAAGCCCATCGCGGCATTGTCCAGCAGCAGCGACAGGCGGCCCGAAATCAGTTCGGCGCGGGCGCGCACCAGATCGACCGTCGTGCCAGGAGGCAGGCTGGCCTGCAGTTCAGCGGCAACCCGCTCGACCGTGGCCTGCATCCGGATCGCGTCGCCGGTGTCGGACCGGTCGACGCGCACCGTCACCGCCGGGTTGTCGCCGACAAAGGTCGCGCGCCCGCGGTCCGCGGCTTCGGCGCGCACCTCTGCCACATCGCCCAGCGTCAGTTTCGTGCCGTCGGGGGATGACCGCAGCACGATGGCCTGCAGCGTCTCGACACTGCGGCGCTCGGTTCCGGTGCGAACGCGCGCGGCGCCGTTCGCCACCTCGCCCGCAGGCGAGCTTGACACCTCGGCCGCAATCGCCGCAGCAATCTCGGACATCGTGATGTCGTATCGCATGAGGGCGACCGACGGGACCTCGACCATGATCTGCGGCGCGGCAATACCGCGGATGGTCGTGCGGGTCACTCCTGCCGCGAACAGGCGCGTGACGAATTCATCCGCAAACCTGCCCAGCTGGTCGATCCCGACCGGGCCGGTGATCACAACGTCCGTCACCTGATCGCGCCAGCCTGACCGCTGGACACGCGGCGGATCGGTGTCGTCGGGCAGGTTGGTCACGCCATCGACCGCCGCCTGCACGTCCTCGGCGGCACGGGTCAGGTCCGTGCCGGGCTCGAACTCCAGCGTGATCCGCGCGCTGCCCTCGCTGGACCGCGAGGTCGCCGTGGCCACGCCATCGACCACCAGCAGCACAGGCTCCAGCACCTGCACGATCGCCCGGTCCACATCCTCGGCGCCGGCACCCTGCCACGCGACGGAAACCGAAATCTCGGCCACCACCACATCGGGAAAGAACTGCGCGCGGATACGGGTGGCGGCGGCGATCCCGGCGACGATCATCACGACCAGCAGCAGGTTCGCCAGCGTCCGGTGCCGCACGAAATGCGACAGGAGTCCCCCGGACCGGCCCATGCTTTCGGAATGGTCGCGCATGCGTCAGCCCCCGCCGCGCGCTTCCAGCCGCGATACGAGTGCGGCAGGCACGCGATCCTGCGCAAGCTGGGCCAACACCCGTGCCTTCGCCTCTGCGGACATGCGCGCGTTGCCCTCGACCAGCGCGACAAGGGCAGCGCGGCGTTCGGAGGTCAGATCCACCAGATCGGCGGCAGCCTGCGCCGCCGCACCCCCGGCGGTATCGGGGCGCATCGGGCGTATCCGGATACCCGAACCCAGAAGCGGCGAGCGTTCGGCAACCACCTCGCGCCCGTCCAGTTCGGCAGCCGACACGATGACCAGGTCGTCCTGCCTGCGCAGAAGCGTGACGGGCACGGTCTCCAGCCGGTCCTCCGGCCCCAATGCCAGCACCGCACCATCCGATCCCAGCGCCGTCGCCGGCAGGGCGATGGCACCGTCCAGCGCGGCCTCGTCGATCCGCACCGAAACGAAATCGCCGGGCCGGAACCCGCCGCCCGCGGCCAGTGCCGCAAAGACCTGCCGCCCGGTCTGCCCCTCGCCCACCGCCGCACCGGCGCGCGTCAGCGTGCCGGGTGACACGATCTCGGCGCCCGAGACATCCAGCGTGACGGTCACGGCGGTCTGCCGCAATTCACCCGTCTCGTCGACCAGCCTGACGAACTGGGCGGTCGAAAGGCGGATCGCCACCTCCAGCGAGGTCGGGTCGATGAGTTCGCCCACACGTTCGTTTGACGAAAGGATGCGACCGCGCACGACGCTGACCGCGTTCAGCACACCGTCGAATTCCGCGCGCATTTCGGTTTCCCGCAGCGCGCGTTCCGCCTCGGCCACAGTGATCCGCTGGCGGTCCAGCGCCGTTGCGGCCTGCTCGACACGCGATTCTGCCTGTGCAAGTGCCGCCCGACGCGACACGACGGCCTGATCCGATGCCGAAAGCGCCAGCGCGGCGGTCTCCACCGCCGCCTCGCTGCCCACGCCGCGACCGCGCAGGTCTTGCTGCCGGGCCAGCGCCTGCGCCCGCAGGGCGGCCTGCGCCTGCGCGGCCGCAAGATCGTCGCGCGCCAGTTCCAGCGCACGCGCCGCCTCGCGCGCCTCGCCCTCGCGCTGACGAAGGTCGGATCGCGCAAGATCGCGGGCCGACGTCGCGTCGGCGGGATCAAGACGCCACAGCACCTGTCCCGCGCGAACCGCGGCGCCGTCCTCGAACGGATCGGCCAGGTCCAGAACCGTGCCGGCACGCGGGCTGCGCAGTTCCAGCGTGCGCCGCGACCGGATTTCGCCGAACACCGTCATCGCGGGCGTAACGGTCTCGGCGCGGGCGGTCACGACATTCGCGCTGAACACCCGTTCCCGGGCTGGCGGCGCCGCGGCGCCACCCGCCAACCGGGCCTCGATCGCACTGCGCACCGTCGCTGCGGCGGCGGCCAGAAGGCCCAGCGTCACGGCCAGCAGCACCAGCCCCAGAAGGGATCGTCCGAAGAACCGCATGTCGTCCCGCTTCCTGCCCAGTGACTGCAAGATACCTAACCGCAGCGCGAGGGATCGTGCAGGTGTCTTCTGAGGTAGTTACGCACGGGCGGCGGTTTTCCGGCGCGGCGGCGGGGATTTTTCCGCCACGCCGGATCGCTGCGCCGGATCAGCCGTTCAGCATCATCTGATAGCTGGCCGGGACATAGCGGAACCCGTCACCCTGCGCCTCGACAAACCCCATCGCCGGGAAGGGCATGTGATAGCCGATGAACGGCACCCGGTCGGCGGCCAGCATGCCCAGCACACGCCGGCGGCTTTCCGCGGCCTGCGCCTTGTCCATGTCGAAACGCACCTCCCAGTCAGGCTTGCCGACAGACCAGACGAAGTGATTGGCCAGGTCCGCAATCAGCGCCAGACGCTGTCCTTCGCTTTCCAGCATGTAGGTGAAATGGCCGGGTGTGTGGCCGACGGCGGCCATGGCGGTAATGCCCGAGACCACGGCACCGCCGTCATCGACGAAGGTGGTCTTGTCACTCAGCGGGCGGACGGCCTTGTCAAAGCCTTCGTTGGCCGCGCCCATCCAGTGATTGTGCTCGGCCGACCCCGTCACATACCGGGCGTTGGCGAAGGTCGGCCCGGCGTCACCCATCAGGCCGCCGATGTGGTCGCCATGCATATGGGTCCGCACCACCGTGTCGATCTGGTCGGGCGCATAGCCCGCAGCGCCCAGCGCGCCGGTGATGCCCGCGGGATTCAGGCCCGTGTCGAACAGGACAAGTTCGGACCCGGTGTTCACCACGGTCGGGGTAAAGAAGAACTGCGCCTTGTCGGTCGGAATGAAGTTGGCGGCCGACACCGCATCGAACTCGGCCGGATCGGCGTTCAGGCCGAAGATCTCCTTCGGGTTCTCGACCGTGCGGGTTCCGGCCAGCAGGGCCGTCACTTCGAAGGCGCCCAGCTTGAACCGGTTGAACTGGGGCACCGATGCGCCGAGCATCCCGGCCGATGCAAGGGCGGGGCGGGCCAGCGCGGATGCCAGCGGCGCGGCCGCGGCAGCGGCCAGCAGATGACGGCGGGACAGCATCGGTGTGGGCATGGGTCGGCTCCTCCTCATGGGGTCACGTATGCGTGCGGAAGGATAGCGCGCCAAACCGTGCGGCGATGTGCGATGACGCAACGGTGATGTGCGGCAGCGCGCCGAAACGCCCAGGTCATTCCCACCAGGGATCGATCGCCGCGATATCCTCGTCGGACCATCCGAAGTGATGGGCCAGTTCATGCACCATCACATGCGCGACCAGCGCGGCCAGACCCACGTTCCCCCGATCCACCCATTCGTCCAGGATCGGCCGACGGAACAGCCATATCACGTCGGGCGCCTGCGGCTGGTGGCCCGAGGACTTCTCGGTCAGCGGGATGCCGTCGTAAAGACCGGTCAGGTCAAAGGCATCCTCGATGCCCATGGCATCAAGGATCTCGTCGGAAGGAAACTCCTCGACCCGCAGCGCCACCGAGGTTGCCGGGCTGCGCCAGGGTTCGGGCAGCGCCAGCACCGCATCCCGCGCCAGCGCCTCGATCAGCGCGGCATCGGGCGCGGGCATGTCGGCGGGAAATTCGGGCGCGTCCTGCATGATCGCCGGTATAGGCCGCGCCGCGACGCAACGCCAGCGGCCTGGGCGCCTGCCCCGGGGGCAACAGGCCCGGCAAACTGGACAAGCCCCGGCCGCTGTGGCAGGGCGGTGCGGTCCCGAGGAGCCGCCCATGACCACCGTCACCCGTTTCGCCCCCTCGCCCACCGGCTATATCCACGTGGGCAACCTGCGCACCGCGCTGATGAACTGGGCCATCGCCCGCAAGGCCGGCGGCAGCTTCATCCTGCGGCTGGACGACACCGACCGGGAACGGTCGAAGCAGGCGTATGCCGACGGGATCATGGCCGATCTGGAATGGCTGGGCCTGACCTGGGACCGTGTCGAACGCCAGTCCGACCGGATGGAACGCTATGCCGAGGCGGCGGATGCGCTGCGGGCCGCAGGCCGGTTCTACGAATGTTTCGAGACACCGACCGAACTGGATCTGAAGCGCAAGAAGCTGCTGAACATGGGCCGCCCGCCAGTCTACGACCGCGCGTCGCTGGCCCTGTCGCCGGACGACCGGGCGCGGATGCGTGCCGAGGGGCGCGAGGGCTACTGGCGCTTCCTGCTCGACCAGACACGGATCGAATGGCAGGACGGGATCATTGGCGCCGTCTCGATCGATGCCGGGTCGGTATCGGACCCCGTGCTGATCCGGGCCGATGGGCAGGTTCTCTATACCTTTGCCTCGTCGGTCGACGACATCGACATGGGGGTCACGCATATCGTTCGCGGCGCCGACCATGTGACGAACACGGCGACGCAGATCCAGATCATGCAGGCCATGGGCGGCACCCCGCCGTCCTTTGCCCATCATTCGCTGCTGACCGGCGCCAAGGGCGAGGAACTGTCGAAGCGTCTGGGCACGCTGTCGTTGCGCGACCTGCGGGCGGCGGGGGTCGCGCCTCTGGCGCTGCTGTCGCTGATGGCGCGACTCGGGTCGTCGCAACCGGTGGAACTGGCCGGCAGCCTTGATGAGATCGTCGCGGGGTTCGACCTGGGCAGCTTTGGCACCGCACCCACCAAGTTCGATGCCGAGGATCTGTGGCCGCTGACGCGCGCGCACCTGCAATCGCTGCCCGTCGCGGCGGTAGCAGATCGCATCGCCGCCCTTGGCGTTCCCGCCGATCTGGCCGCGCGGTTCTGGGACGTGGCGCGCGGCAATATCGGCAAGCTCGACGATCTCGCCGACTGGTGGGCCCTGATGCGCGACGGCGCGGCACCGCTGGTCGATGCCGAAGACCGTGATTTCGTGATACAGGCGATGACACTGCTGCCGCCGCGACCCTGGGGTCCGACCGCCTGGCACGACTGGACCGAGGCAGTCAAGGCCGCGACCGGGCGCAAGGGCCGCGGGCTCTATCGGCCGTTGCGGCGTGCGCTGACGGGCCGCGATGCCGGCCCCGAGATGGCCGATCTCATGCCGCTGCTGCAGAAGGTGCCCGCTGCCGGATAACCGGTCATTCGGCGTCGCGTTCGTCGGCACGCGGCGGTGTCGCAACGGTGCGGAACAGGCGGTCGCCCGCATCCCAGACCACCGCCTCTACACAGGGTGAGGCGCCTGCGCCGTCGCAGGCCGATCCGTGGCGGGCGAGCATCAGCACGCGCAGCGGCGGGCGGGTCTCGCCGTCGCTGGCAAACACCACATCGGCCAGCGTCCATGACCCGGCCATGAAGGTGCCCACCCTGTCGCCGACGGCCACGTGCAGCGGCGCGCCACCGCTGCCCCCGCGAAAGCCGAGGTCGGGGCCGCAGAAACCGCCATACTCCCAGACCAGCGCATCATCCGCGCTGCCGTCGCCAGTCAGGTCGACCATCTGCGCGGCGCCCTCATCCAGTTCCAGCACTCCGCCCTCTGACGCGCAGTCGGCCATTGCCGCCGCCGTCGCCAGCGACATCGCATCGGCTGCGGCGCCCCCCGCGGTCAGCATCAGGGTGGCGAAAGCCGCACGGATCATCCCTTCCTCCCGATCTTCGGTTCGGTTCCTGCGCGCAGGCGCGCGATGTTCGCCCGGTGGCGCCAGAACACCAGCACGGCCATGCCCGCCGCCGCCAGGGCAAGCGGCCCCTGCCCCGTGACCAGGGCCACCAGCGGCGCACCCGCCGCCGCCGCCAGCGCGGACAGCGAGGATATGCGGCTTGCCGCCGCCGTCACCAGCCACAGCCCGCAAGCGGCAAGCCCCACCGGCCAGGCCAGCGCCAGCAGCGTTCCGAGGAACGTTGCCACCCCCTTGCCGCCCTGGAACCGCAGCCAGACGGGATAGAGATGGCCGAGGAAGGCCGCAAAGGCCGCCAGCAGCGCAGCCTCCTCGCCGGCCATGGCGCGCGCGACCAGGGCGGCCACGCCACCCTTGGCCGCATCCAGCACCAGCGTCGCGGCCGCGGCCCCCTTGTTTCCGGTCCGCAGAACATTGGTTGCACCGATGTTGCCCGATCCGATCTGGCGCAGGTCGCCCAGCCCCAGCGCGCGGGTGATCACGACACCAAAGGGGATCGACCCGACAAGATAGGCCAACAGCGCAACCAGCGTCAGCGTCACCGGCGAGGCCGCCATGTCAGGCATCAGTCATCCCCCGTCGCATAGACCTGCGCGCCGCCGACAAAGGTGGCATGCACCCGGCCCTCCATCCTGGCACCATCGAACGGAGTATTGCGCGATTTCGACCGCAGGCGAAACCGGTCAAGCACGAAGGGCGCGTCGGGATCGAACAGCACGAGGTCCGCAGGTGCCCCCGTCGCGAGGCGCCCCCCCGGCAACCCGAGGCGCCGCGCAGGGTTCAGCGCCAGCGCGCGGAACAGTCCGGGCAGATCGACCGCGCCCGCGTGATACAGCCGCAACGCACCCGGCAGCAGCGTCTGCAGGCCCACGGCACCCGTTGCGGCCTCCTCGAACGGCAGGCGCTTGTCCTCCTCATCCGCCGGGGTGTGCATCGAACAGATCACGTCGAGCACGCCCTCGGCCACCGCCTGCACCATGGCAAGCCGATCACTCTCGGACCGCAGGGGCGGGGTCAGGCGAAAGAAGGTGCGATAGTCGCCGACATCCAGTTCGTTCAGTGTCAGGTGATGCACCGACACACCCGCCGTCACGTCAAGCCCCGCGGCGCGGGCCCTTTGCAGCGCAGGCAGCGCCCTGGCCGTGGTGATCTGGTCGGCGTGATAGCGGACGCCGGTCATTTCGACCATGCCAAGGTCACGGTCCAGCGCGATGGCCTCGGCCATCGGATGCAC
This sequence comes from Paracoccaceae bacterium, assembly GCA_019454225.1. Classification (NCBI taxonomy): domain Bacteria; kingdom Pseudomonadati; phylum Pseudomonadota; class Alphaproteobacteria; order Rhodobacterales; family Paracoccaceae; species Paracoccaceae bacterium. The sequence continues at coordinate 3,961,213 of CP075370.1, forward strand.
CGCAGGCAGGCCGCGCAGTGACGCGAACTTGCCGCTGGTGGCCGATGCGCCGCGGCTCAGGACCGGGTCCTGCGGATGGCCCACAACCAGCGCACCCAGTGACCGCGCATAGGTCATCGCGCGCGCCAGAACCCGGGTATCCTGAACCACATGGAATACGTCGGTGAAGGCCACCGCACCGGCATCCAGCAGGAACCCGATCTCGGTCATCTCGCGCCCGTCGCGCCCCTTGGTCAGCGCCGCCATATGGCGGATGCGCACCGGGCTGGCGGCGGCGGCCCGGCGTGTCACGAACTCCAGTGTCTCGGGGGTGTCGATGGCGGGCAGGGTGTCGGGGCGGGCGACGATGGTCGTGACCCCGCCTGCCGCTGCGGCCAGACCCGCGGAGCGGAAGGATTCGCGGTGCCGCTCGCCCGGCTCGCCGATCTTGACGCCCCAGTCCACGATGCCCGGCGCAAGACAGGCGCCGCGCCCGTCGATCACCTGCGCGCCCTTGGGCGCCTCGCCATCGCGGGCCACGATCACGCCACCCTCGGCGGTCAGGCTGCCTTCGTCGTCGCCGCCTGCCTCCGGGTCGATCAGGCGGATATTGGTGAAATGCAGCAGCGTCATCGCGCTAGCCCCCGATCCAGATCACAAGCGCGGTCAGCGCGAACATCACCGCCAGCGCCAGCATCGCCAGCATCCCGCCCATCCGCGCATCCGACCGGGGCGACCGCGTGGCAGGCGGCACGATGACCCCCTTTGCACCGCCTGCGGGCAGGGGCTCGAACCGCACCGGCGGCGCGCCTTCTTCCAGCCATGCCCCGATCAGGGTCAGCCGGGGGTCGGGTGTCAGCGTTGCGGGCCCGCCCACCGCGCCCGGCAGCAGGATCAGCACCGGTCCCCGCAACCCGTCCAGTCGGGTCCGGTCGTCGCGCAGCGCATCCCCGGGGATCGCATGCGCCTCGGCAAGATAGCCCGCCAGACCCATCTCTGCGGTATCGGCCGCATCGAACACCTCGACGCGGGCGGGGTCCAGCGTCGCCACCCCCAGAAGACCGGCCAGCCAGGCGGCGCGGTCGTGAACGGCCCTGACATCTTCGGTCAGCCGCCGGATGTCGGACATGGGCAGCGCCAGCGCAAAGACCCGCAGCACCCCGCGCTCTCCGGCAGGGATGACGATCTGCCCGGTCAAACCATCACCCCGACCGCCCGCCGCCCCCGTTCCTCGCGCAGGTTGCGCGCCAGAAGGTCCATGCAGGCCATGCGCACCGCCACACCCATCTCGACCTGGTCCTGGATCACCGAACGGTTGATGTCATCGGCCAGCGTGCCGTCGATCTCGACCCCCCGGTTCATCGGCCCCGGGTGCATCACGATGGCATCGGGTTTCGCCCTGGCCAGCTTTTCGGCGTCAAGGCCGTAGCGATGATAGTATTCGCGCAAGGACGGGATGAAGCCTCCGTCCATCCGTTCCTTCTGCAGGCGCAGCATCATCACGACATCGGCGCCTTCCAGCCCGGCCTTCATGTCGTCGGTCACCTCGCAGCCGAACTCGGCCACGCCGGGCGGCATCAGCGTCGGCGGCGCGATCAGGCGGATCCGGTTCTCCATCTTCCCCAGAAGGATCAGGTTCGACCGCGCCACGCGGCTGTGGGCGACATCGCCGCAGATCGCCACAGTCAGCCGCTGGATGCGCCCCTTGGCCCGGCGGATCGTCAGCGCGTCCAGCAGGGCCTGCGTCGGGTGCTCGTGCCGTCCGTCGCCGGCGTTCAGCACGGCGCAATCCACCTTCTGCGCCAGCAGGTTGACCGCCCCGGAACTGGGGTGCCGGACGACCAGCAGATCGGGATGCATGGCGTTCAGCGTCATGGCCGTGTCGATCAGCGTCTCGCCCTTCTTCACCGAGGACTGCGCCACCGACATGTTCATCACATCCGCGCCCAGCCGCTTGCCCGCCAGCTCGAAACTGGCCTGCGTGCGCGTGGAGGCCTCGAAGAACATGTTGATCTGCGTCATTCCGGCAAGGACGTTGGCCTGCTTCACCGTGCGCCGGTTCAGGTCGACGTAGCGGTCGGCAAGGTCCAGCACCGTGCGGATATCGTCGGGGGCCAGATGCTCGATGCCCAGCAGGTGACGGGCGCGGAAGGTCATCGGGTGGCATCCCCCTTGGACGTGACTGCCGCGCTTATAGAAACCCCGGACCATCCGGGCAAGCCGGGTTGCCGGTTCCGGGGCGCAGGCCTAGCGTTGTCGCCCATGGGAATCGACCTCGACCTGACACAGGCCGCCGGATGGCAGGCCGCCCTTGCCGCGCTCGACTGGCAGCGGGAGCTCGGCGTGTCCGAGGTGATCGGCGATGATCCGGTCGATGCCTATGCCCTGCCCGACGATCCGCCATGGCGAAACCGCCAGGCGTCCGCGCCGCGCCCCGCCGCCGCACCGGCTGCCGCAGCCACGGCCACGGCGCCTCCCGACGACCCCGTGGCCGCCGCCCGGGCGGCCGCGCGGGCGGCGCGCACGCTGCCGGACCTGCGCGCGGCGCTTGCGGCCTATGACCATTGCGACCTGAAGAAGGGCGCGAGATCGCTGGTGTTTTCCGACGGCCTGCCGGGTGCGCGGGTGCTGATCCTCGGCGAGGCGCCGGGCCGCGAGGAGGATCTGGAGGGGCGCCCCTTCGTCGGCCGCGCCGGACAGTTGCTGGACCGGATGTTCGCCGCCATCGGGCTGTCGCGCACCGCCCTTGCGCCAAGTAACGCGCTCTACATCACCAATGTCAGCCCCTGGCGCCCGCCCGCCAACCGCGACCCCTCGCCCGAGGAAATCGCGATGTTCCGCCCCTTCGTCGAGCGTCACATCGAACTGGCCGATCCGCAGGTGATCGTGGTCATGGGCAATACCCCGCTGTTCGCGCTGCTGAACCAGCGTGGCATCCTCAAGGCGCGCGGCACCTGGGCGCGGGCGCTCGACCGTCCGGTGATGCCGATGACGCATCCCGCCTACCTGCTGCGCAACGCGATCGCCAAGCGCGAGGCTTGGGCGGACCTTCTGGAAATCCGGGCCGTTCTGGAGAAGGGCCGATGATCGTCGAACCCGCGACCCTGCTCCTGTTCATTCCGGCCGCACTTGCGCTGAACCTGACGCCCGGGGCCGACATGATGTTCTGCCTCGGGCAGGGGCTGCGTGGCGGGCCACGTGCAGCCCTGGCTGCGGATGCGGGGATCGCCACGGGCTGCATCGTGCATGTCACCGTGGCGGGAGCGGGGCTGGGCGCGGCCGTGGCAGCCATGCCCTGGCTGTTCGAGGCGATCCGGTGGCTGGGGGTTGCCTATCTGCTGTGGCTGGCGCTGGCAGCGCTGCGGGCCGCCCCCGCCGCAGGCTGCGGCATGACGATCCGTCCCGGGCGGGCGTTCCGCCAGGGCTTTCTGGTGAACCTGCTGAACCCCAAGGTGATCCTGTTCGTTCTCGCCTTCGTGCCGCAGTTCGTGGACCCGGCACGGCCGATCCTGCCGCAGTTCCTGATCTTTGGCACCGTCATGGGAATCGGCGGGCTGATCGTGAACGGCGCCGTCGGGGTCTTTGCCGGCGGCATTGGCGCGCGGATGACGGGTTCGCCGGGGCTGGCGCGCTGGCTCGGCCGCACGACGGCCATGATCTTTGCCGGGCTGGCCGCCCGCCTCGCTTTCATGTCAAGGGGTTAGGCGTTGAACCGTATCGACGAGACCCGCGCGTTCATTCCGGTCCGTATCGCCGTCCTGACGGTGTCGGACACCCGGACGGCGGCCGAGGACCGGTCGGGCGACACGCTGGTGGAACGGCTGACCGGGGCCGGGCACCTGCTGGCAGCGCGCGATATCGTGCGGGACGAAAGGGCAGACATCGCCGCACTGTTGCGCCGCTGGATCGCCGATCCGGGTGTGGACGTGATCCTGACCACGGGCGGCACCGGCCTGACCGGCCGCGACGTGACGGTCGAGGCGCATCGCGACGTCTATGAGAAGGAAATCGAGGCCTTCGGCACGGTATTCACCATCGTCAGCATGCAGAAGATCGGCACATCGGCGGTGCAGAGCCGGGCCTGCGGCGGGGTGGCGGGCGGCACCTATCTGTTCGCCCTGCCCGGCAGCCCGGGCGCCTGCCGGGATGCCTGGGACGAGATCCTGAAATGGCAGTTCGACTATCGCCACCGGCCCTGCAACTTCGTCGAGATCTTCCCCCGCCTCGACGAGCACCAGCGGCGGAAGTAGGGGGGCCGAAGCCCCCCATGCGGTCGCCGGGATGGTCAGGCCGCCAGCTTTCCGGCGATGTCGACCAGCCGCCTTGCCTGGTGGGCGATGGCAGCTTCGGCCTTTTCGTCAAGGGCTTGGCCCTGGGTGTGGCTGTAGCCATAGGGGTTGCCGCCCGCCGCGAAGATCGCGCTGTCGGTATAGCCGGGCGCCGCGATGATCACGCCCCAGTGCAGGAAGGTGGTATAGAGCGACAGGAGGGTCGACTCCTGCCCGCCGTGCGGATTCTGCGCCGAGGTCATCGCGCTGACGGCCTTGTTCGCCAGCTTGCCGTGGAACCAGAGGCCCCCCAGCGTGTCGATGAAGGCGCGGACCTGGCTGGGCGCGCCACCGAAGCGGGTGGGCATGGACCAGAGGTAGGCGTTGGCCCATTCCATGTCTTCGGCGGTGGCCACGGGGATATGCGCCTGGGCGGCGGCGGCGGCCTTCCAGCCGTCCTGCGCGTTGACCACGTCGTCGGGCGCGGTTTCGGCGATGCGGCGCAGGCGGACTTCGGCGCCGGCGGCCTCGGCGGCTTTGGCGGCGGCTTCGGCCATCGCGCGGTTGGTGCCGTAGGTGGAGTAGTACAGGACTGCAAGCTTCACGTTGGCCATGGGAATTCTCCTTTGGGGTCAGCGCCTTGTTGTCAACATAGGTGGGCGGCGCGGGTTCTGCCATTCCGCAGGTTCGCGCGGAACATGTGCAGCGCTTCACAGCTTGCCGTGCGCGCGGGGGCATGGCAGCGTTAGCGCAATCACCAGCCCCCGAGGCCACGAATGACCCAGGTTCCGATCCTGACACTGACGCTCAACCCGGCACTCGACATGGCGACGGAGGTGGCCGATATCCTGCCGGGGCAGAAACTGCGCTGTTCCGATCCGGCCCTTGACCCGGGCGGCGGGGGGCTGAATGTTTCCCGTGCGATCAAGGCCTTGGGTGGTGACAGCCTGGCGCTTGTGGCACTGGGCGGGCTGACCGGCGACCGGCTGGCAGGGCTGATCCGGGCCGAGGGGGTGACGTTTCTGGCGTTGCTGGGGCCGGGCGAGACGCGGCAGTCGCTGACGGTGACCGAGGCGTCAAGCGGGCGGCAGTACCGGTTCATGCTGCCCGGGCCGGTCTGGGGCGAGGCGGAGCGGGCGCGGGTGTTCACCCTGCTGGGCGCGACGGCGCGGCCGGGCGGGATTTCGGTGATCTCGGGCAGCCAGCCGCCGGGCGTCCCCAAGGATTTCCCGGCGTTGCTTGCGGCCTCGATGCCGGACAGCCGGGTGGTTCTGGACACCTCGGGTCCGGCGCTGGCCGAGGCCGTGGCACATCCGATCCCGGGGCTGGAAGTGCTGCGCATGGATGGCGAAGAGGCCGAGGGATTGGCCGGGCATTCCCTGGAAGCGCTTGATCAGACATCAGAATTCGCGCGCAGCCTGGTCGGGCGCGGGATTGCCCGGCGCGTGATCGTGGCGCGGGGCGCGCATGGCAACCTGCTGGCTTCCGCCAGCGCCTGCCTGTTCGCCCCGGCGCCGAAGGTCCGGGTGCGATCAACCGTGGGGGCGGGCGACAGTTTCGTCGCGGCCTTCGTTCTGGCCATGGCGCGGGGTCAGTCGGATGCCGAGGCGCTGACCATGGGGTCGGCGGCGGCGGGGGCGGCCGTGATGTCGGACGCGACGCAGCTGTGCCGGGCGGAGGATGTGATGCGCCTGTTGCCGGAATGCACGGCGCGGACGGTGTAAACGCCTGCGGACGCTGGGTTAATTCCGGATGCCGGTGGATGGCGCCGGTCTGGTATCCGTCTGGCCTGCGTATGGCATGCGTATGGCATCCGTCCCGACAGGGCGTTCGCGGCGCCCTGTTAACCTGCAACGGCGAATCAGCTGGCCCGATGCCCGACGCGACCGGTCAGAAGGCGATTTCGGCCAGCACGGCGCGGTGGTCGGCGGGCCAGGGATCGACGGCAAGATCGCTGCGAGGTCCGGCCTCGCCCAGTATCCAGGCGTCCCGCACCACGAGGCCCGGCGCCCTGCCATAGGCAAAGTCGATCCGGTCGTGGTGATCCTCGGGGTCGGCCTCGTCGCCCCAGGGGGTCCAGGTGAAGGCCGGCCGTGCCACCGGGTCGGGGTGGCGGGCGCGGTAGAGATCGGTGAAGCCCAGATCGGCCAGGCGCCGCGACGCCGGCCAATCGACGGCGAGCGGGTGCAGCCCGGCCGTGGCCGCCGCCGCCGTCCAGTCGAGATGCGAGGGTTCGTTGAAATCGCCGGTGACAAGCACGAGGTCGGCGCCCTCGGCCACGGCCATGTCGGCGGCCAGAAGATCCATCGCGGGCCCCCGGGTCTGTTCGGCCCAGGTGATCGCCTCGGCCGCGGTGGTGACGAAGGGGGCCGGGCCGTATTCGATGCCGAGCAGCTGGTAGGGCTGGTAGGGTTCGTCATCCAGATGGATGTTGAACAGCCAGACCCGCCGCCCGTCCAGGTCGACGGCCACGCCCAGATCGCCCGGCGAGACCGCCACGATGGGGTGGCGCGACAGGATCGCGTTGGCCCAGAGTGCGGGGCTTTCGGTGACCTGCCGGTGGACGTGGTAACCCAGCGACGCGGCCAGATCCTCGGCCACCGAGGGGCCGGTGGCGCGGCAGTCCTCGGGCGTGCAGGGGTCGGGTTCGGCCGTCACCTCCTGCAGGCCGATGATATCGGGCGCCGCGGCGCGGATCGCGGCCAGCGTCGCCTCGGGGCCGGAGCCGTCGTTCAGCCCGCCGCCCCAGACGTTGAAGCTGAGGACGCGCAGCACGGTTTCCGCCGATGCGGGCGTGGCGAGGCCGAGGGCGGCGGCGAGGGCAAGCGACAGGGTGCGGTGCATGGGGCCTCCGGGGGGCGATTCCCGCGCAAGGCTAGCACGGCTTCGTGACGGCAGGCGACGGGCGCATCCCTGCCGGGGCCCGGCGGCCCTAGCGGTCGCGCCAGCGGTTCACGATGGGATAGCGGCGATCGGAACCGAAGGCCTTCTGCGTCAGGCGGGTGCCGGGGGCGGATTGGTGGCGCTTCCACTCGGCGCCATAGACCAGCGCCTGAACCCTGAGCACGGTGGCGCGGTCATGACCCTCGGCCACCACGTCATCGACCGCGAGATCGCGGTCGACCAGCCCGTTCAGGATGGCGTCGAGCACCGGATAGGGTGGCAGCGAATCCTCGTCCTTCTGGTCGGGGCGCAGTTCGGCCGAGGGCGGCTTGTCGATGATGCGGGGGGGGATGACCTCGCCCGCGGGGGCCTGCATCCAGGGGCGGTGGTTGGCGTTGCGCCAGCGGCAGGTGTCGAACACGCGCGTCTTGTACAGGTCCTTCAGCGGGTTGTAGCCGCCCGCCATGTCGCCGTAGATCGTGGCGTAGCCGACGGCCATTTCCGACTTGTTGCCGGTGGTCAGCAGCATCTCTCCGAAGCGGTTCGACAGGGCCATGAGCAGCAGGCCGCGCAGGCGGCTTTGCACGTTTTCCTCGGCGATGCCGGGCGGGGCGTCGCCGAACAGCGGCGCCAGCGCCGCGCCCACCGCATCCTGCGGGCCGGTGATCGGCACGGTGTCGAGCCGGGTGCCCAGGCGCCGCGCGCAATCGGCGGCGTCCTGCAGCGAATGGTCCGACGTGTAGCGCGAGGGCAGCATCACGCAGCGCACGTTCTGCGGCCCGATGGCATCGGCGGCGACCGCGGCCACCAGCGCCGAATCGATGCCGCCCGACAGGCCCAGCAGCACGCGGCGGATGCCGGACTTGCGCAGGTAGTCCGACAGCCCCACCACCATGGCGCGATAGTCGGCCTCGTGGCTGCGGGGGATCGGGGCCATCATGCCGGTTTCGGCCCGCCAGCCATCGGGCGTTTCGGTGAAATCGACATGGGTGATGCAGTCGTCGAACTGCGGCAGCTGGGCGGCGAGCCGCCCGCCGGGGTTCAGCACCAGCGAGGCACCGTCGAACACCTGGTCATCCTGCCCGCCGGTCATGTTGAGATAGACCAGCGGCAGGCCGGTCTCGACCACGCGGGCCACCATCAGGTTCAGCCGCTGGGTCAGCTTGCCGCGATGGTAGGGCGAGCCGTTGGGCACCAGCAGGATCTGCGCGCCGGTCTCGGCCAGCGTCTCGGCCACGTCGGGGTGCCAGGCATCCTCGCAGATCGGCACGCCGATGCGCAGCGGGCCCACGCGGACGGGGCCCGCCACATCGGCCGGGCTGAAGACGCGCTTTTCGTCGAAGACCCCGTCGTTCGGCAGGTGGTGTTTCAGCACCGTCGCGGCGATGCGGCCGCCCTGCAGGATGTGCCAGGCGTTGAACAGGCGCCCGTCGCGCAGGGCGGGGGCGCCGATGCCCAGGGCTGGGCCGTCGGCGGTGTCGCGGGCGAGCTGTTCCAGCGCGGCCTGCGCATCGCGGCGGAAGGCGGGTTTCAGGATCAGGTCCTGCGTCTGGTAGCCGGTGAGGAACATTTCGGTCAGCGCGACCAGATCGGCGCCCGCGTCGCGGCCCGCGGCCCAGGCCGACCGCGCGCAGTCGGCATTGCCCGCGAGGTCGCCCAGCACGGGGTTCAGTTGCGCCAGCGTGAGGCGGAAGGTGGCGGGCATGGCGGTTCCGGGGCAGCGATGTCGGCCCAGACCTAGCAGAACCGTGGGCGGGGGAAAGGGGCGCGGCGCTTGTCAGGGGGGGCGGGCGCGGCTAGGGTCCGGCCGCACGGAAACGGAGGGTGCCGGATGCGGGTCGGGAACGGATGGCGCGGTCTGGTCGCGGGATGTCTGGCGCTGGCCGCGCTGCCGGTGGCGGCGCAGGAGGTGCTGACCAAGCAGTACGATGACGGATCGGTCTATGAGGGCACGTTCCGCGACGGGCTGCCGGACGGGCGCGGCACCTACCGGCTGCCGTCGGGATTCGAATACGAGGGCGACTGGGCCGCCGGGCAGATCATCGGCCAGGGGCGCGCGCGCTATCCCTCGGGGTCGGTCTACGAGGGGGCCTTTGCCGCGGGCAAGCCCGAGGGCCAGGGCCGCATCGTCCACCCCGACGGCGGAAGCTATGAGGGCGAGTGGACCGACGGGCGGATGACCGGCGAGGGCACGGCGCGCTATGCCGATGGCACGGTGCATGCGGGGCGGTTTGCCGATGGCGTGCCGGACGGGCCGGGGGTGCAGATGCCGCCGGGCGGGGCACGGTTCGAGGGAACATGGGTTCAGGGCGTGCTGCAGGGCGAGGCGCGCATCGCGTTTCCGGACGGCGCGGTCTATGCGGGCGCGGTGGTGGACGGCCAGAGATCGGGACGCGGCACGCTGACCACGCCCGAGGGGCTGACCTATGAGGGCGACTGGCGCGACGGCCAGATCAACGGCGAGGGGCGGCTGACCCAGCCCAACGGCGATGTCTACGAGGGCACCTTCGTCAACGGCCAGCGCGAGGGGACGGGCCGCGTGAGCTATGCCAACGGCGACAGCTACGAGGGCGGGTTCCGGGCCGACCAGCGGCACGGGCGCGGGGTGTTCCGCGGGCCCGACGGCTATGCCTGGGATGGCGACTGGGTCGAGGGGCGGATCGAGGGGCAGGGCCGGCTGAGCTATGCCGATGGCGCGGTCTACGAGGGCGCGGTGGCGGGCGGCGAGCCCGAGGGCGCAGGGCGCATGACCTATCCCGACGGCACGGCCTTTGAGGGCACCTGGGCGCGCGGCGTGATCGCGGGGCGCGGCCGGGCGACCTATGCCGGGGGCCAGACCTATGAGGGCGAGATCGCCGAGGGCAAGCCGCAGGGCCAGGGCACGATGACCTGGCCCGATGGCACCCGGCACGAGGGTGCCTGGGTGGCGGGCGAGCGCGAGGGGCCCGGCACGGCCACCTATCCCGACGGATCGGTCTATACCGGGGGCTTCCGCGCCGGGCTGCGCGAGGGGCGGGGCGACCTGACCATGCCCGACGGGTTCCGCTATTCCGGCGACTGGGTGGCGGGCGCGATGGAGGGCAGAGGCACCGCGACCTATGCCACCGGCGATGTCTATGAGGGCGGTTTCCTGGCCGGGCGGCGCCACGGGCAGGGCGTGCTGCGCTATGCCTCGGGCGAGGTGGCGGCCGGGGAATGGACCAACGGCCTGCTGACCGGGCCCGCCGCACCGCCGGCGCCCGCCGAGGAACCGGCCGAGGCACCGGCCACGGGCGCGACGCAACCCTGACCGGCCCGGACCCGGGGGCGGGGTTCGGGCCCCGGGGCGGCCATTCCCGATCCGGTCGGCCGGGGCGGCGGCCTTGGTGACTGCGGGGCGAAGGCCTGCATCGGCGGCCTGCGCGAATCTTCGGTGTTGAAAATCCGGCCGATGCCGGTATCTGGCGGGCAGCGCAGGTTCTTGCCGAGGTTCCGCCTTGCCGTCGTAATGCCCGGTCTCATCGCTGAACCAGAACACCGGCCCGGGAAGCTGACGGCTTCCGGGGCTTTCATGATGTTCGCGGGACGGCGGGCCTGAGACCGGACTGGCGAAGCAAGCCCGTGCGTCCGGACAGGTCCGGAACATCCCGCCGCAACCTGTCATCCCGCCACTCCGCACCCGCAAGGGGTGATCCGGCCCGTCGCCATGGCGAACTTCCGAACGGAAGGCCAAGGCACCATGACCGGCACGATCTGCGCCACCTGGACCATCGACCCCATCACCCGACCCAGACCACGACGACATTGCAGCACCTGCGGCACGGCGCGGCTGTTCCGATCCAGCGGCAAGGTCCGGCTGAACGCCAGCGGCCGGCGGCTGGACGCGTGGCTGATCTACCGGTGCGAGACCTGCGACCGGACCTGGAACCTGCCGCTGGCCGAGCGCGTGGCGGTCGCCGCGATCGCGCCGGGCGATCTGCAGGCGATGCAGCACAGCGATCCCGCCTGGGTGCGTGCGCGCGAGGACGATCAGGCCCTGTTGCGCCGGTACTGCGACAGCATCGACCTCTCGCCGGACCTGACGGTGCGGATGACGGTGGAGGGTGCGGTGCCGGATGACTGGGCGGTCGTCCTGCTGACGATCGAGGCGCGGGGGCCGACCGGACAGCGGCTTGACCGCCTGCTGGCGAGCCGGATCGGGGTTTCCCGGTCCGCCGTGCAGGCGATGCTTGCGGCGGGCGGGCTGGAGGTTCCCGGTCCGTCGGGGCGGCCGCTGGGCAGGCCGGTGAGCGGCAGGATGCGCCTGCGGTTCGTGGCCTGCCGGATGACCGGGGACCAGCGCGAAAGGGTGACAGCCAGCCTGCGCGACGGGCGACCGGGGCCGGCGCCCGATGGCATGGGCTAGACCACCCCGCCCGCGTCCAGCCGGGCGAGGATCGCGGCGGCGTCGGACAGGACGGTGTCGCGGTGGCCCTGATCCATCCGGTCCCAGGTGCGGTACATCTGGGCCATGCGGGGGTTGCCTGCGAAACGGTCGCGGTGGCGGAGCAGGAAATCCCAGTAGAGCGGGTTCAGCGGGCAGGCGCGTGGCCCGGTGCGGTCCTTCACGCGGTAGTGGCAGGTGGCGCAGTGGTCGGACATGCGGTCGACATAGGCGCCCGAGGCGGCGTAGGGCTTTGACGCCACCACGCCGCCGTCGGCGAACTGGCTCATCCCCAGGGTGTTGGGGGCCTCGACCCATTCCACCGCGTCGATGTAGACCGACAGATACCAGTCGTGGACCTGCGCGGGATCGACCCCCGCCAGCAGGGCGAAGTTGCCGGTGACCATCAGCCGCTGGATGTGATGGGCATAGGCCATGTCGCGGGTCTGGGCCACGGCGGCGCGCAGGCAGGCCATGCGGGTGTCGCCGCCCCAGTAGGCGGCGGGCAGCGCGCGGGTGGCGGCCAGCGCGTTGCGCGCGGTGTAGCCCGGCCCTTCGCGGTGCCAGATGCCGCGGATGAATTCGCGCCAGCCGATGATCTGGCGGATGTAGCCTTCGGCGGCATTGATCGGCACGCGGCCCGCCTGCCATTCGGCCTGCACCCGTTCGCAGACCTCGCGCCATCCCAGAAGCCCGAGGTTGAGGCTGGAGGACAGCAGCGAATGGCTGAGCACCGGGTCATCGGCCAGCATCGCATCCTGTTCGTCGCCGAAGCGCGGCAGGGCGTGGATGGCGAAGTGGTCGAGCGCGCGCAGCGCCTGTTCCCGCGTGACGGGCCAGCGGAACGGGCGCAGTCTGCCGAAATTGCCGGGAAACCGGGCCTCGACCAGGGCCAGGACCTGTTCGGTGACGGCATCGGGGGCAAAGCGCAGCGGCGGCGCGCGCAGCAGGTCGGGCGCGGCGCGCTTGCGGTTGTCATGGTCGAAGTTCCACTGGCCACCCGCGGGCTTGTCGCCCTCCATCATCAGGCCGGTCTTGCGGCGCATCTGGCGATAGAAATACTCCATGCGCAGAACGCTGCGGCCTGCGGCCCATGCGGTGAATTCGGCTTCAGAACAGAGGAACCTGTCGTCGGCAAGCTGGGTGACCGGAACCGGGCAGGCGTCAAGCGCGGCGATCAGGCGCCAGTCGCCGGGACGGGTGGCGATCACCTCGGCCGCGCCATGCCGGGCCGCCCGCCGGATCAGCTCGCCGGGGATCGACTGGGTGTTGTCGGGATCGTCCAGCCGGGCATAGGCGACGCGCCACCCGTCGCGCCGCAGGTCGTCCGCGAAATGGCGCATTGCCGACAGGAACAGGGCGATCTTCTGCGGGTGGTGGGGGGCATGGGTGGCCTCGGCCATCACCTCGGCCATGACCACGATGTCGCGCGCCGGATCGGCGGCGCGCAGGGCCGCGACGGCGGGCGTCAACTGATCGCCCAGCACCAGGATCAGGCGGGGTTTCACCACGGGATGCGCCTGCCCTGCCCGTCGAAGAAGCCGCCGCTGTCGGCCGGGGCGAGCGCCGAGATCACGGCCAGCAGGTTGGCGGCGGCGGCGTCGGGCGCGATGGTGTCGCGGCCCGCATGGAACGCCGCGCCGAAGCCGGTGGCGACGGTGCCCGGATGCAGCGCGGCGACGATGGCGTGGCGATGGGTCCGCGCGACCTCGATCGCGGCGGTGTGCAGCATCTGGTTCAGCGCGGCCTTGGATGCCCGATAGGAATACCAGCCGCCCAGCGCGTTGTCGCCGATCGACCCCACCCGGGCCGAGAGCGCGGCAAAGACCGCGCGGCCGTCGCGCGGCATCAGGCGCAGGGCGTGCTTCAGCACCAGGATCGGGCCGGTGGCGTTCAGCGCGAACTGCGCGGCGACCTGCGCGGGGTCAAGCGCGCGCAGGGTCTTTTCCGGGCCCTGTCCTGGCGGGGCCAGCGCGCCCGTGGCCACGAACACCATGCCGAAGGGCGGATCGAGCGGGGCCAGCGCCGCAGCCACGGCCGCCTCGTCGGTCACGTCGAGGCCATGGCTGCGGCGGGAGAGGCCGGTCACGTCCCAGCGCTCTGCCGCCAGCCGCGCCGCCATCGCCGCGCCGATCCCGCCCGAGGCACCGATCACCAGGGCCCGCTGCATGCCGTTCTCCACCTGTTGCCGGGCGCAGGTAGGGCGCGGGCGCACCGTGGCCAGACGGCGCGGATTTCCCCTTTCGCCCCCGACGAATCGCCGCTATACGCCGCCGGTCCGCGCCGCACACCCTTGGAGGGCGGCGGACGTAACCTATGGAGAACCTCATGGCTGGCGAGATCCCCGATCTTCAGGCCGAGGCACGGACGGGGACAGGCAAGGGGGCCGCCCGTCAAGCTCGTCGCGAGAGCTACGTGCCCGGCATCGTCTACGGCGGCGGGAAAGACCCGCAACCGATCAACATCAAGTACAACTACCTGCTGAAGAAGCTGAAAGAGGGCCGGTTCCTCTCGAAGCTGTGGAACCTCAAGGTCGAGGGGCAGGAAGACGTGCGGGTCATCGCGCGCGCCGTGCAGCGCGACGTGGTCAAGGACCTGCCGACCCATGTGGACCTGATGCGCCTGCGGCGCACCAGCCGCATCAACCTGTTCATCCACGTGAACTTCATCAACCACGAGGCCGCCCCCGGCCTGAAGCGTGGCGGCACCCTGACGGTTGTGCGCCCCGAAGTGGAGCTTGAGGTCACGGCGGGCGACATCCCGGAAGGGATCACCGTGGACCTGACCGGCCGGAACATCGGCGATGTCATCCACATCAACGACGTGACGCTGCCCGCAGGGGCCAAGCCCACGATCGACCGGAACTTCGTGATCGCCAATATCTCGGCACCCTCGGGCCTGCGTTCGACCGACAACGAAGCCTGATCGACGCCGCAAGGTTGACGGATCGCGGCGCTGCCCCCAGGGGCGGCGCCGTTTTCGTTCCGGCGGGCCACGGTGCCGTCCGGCGGGATGGCGCGGACCAGGGCGACGCGCGCTATCCCCTGCCGATGGACTGGACCGACTCGAACAGTTCCAGTTCCGGCGGCCCCGCATAGATGTCGCGGCTGTCGCCCGCGCCGCGATGGGCGGCCCGGAACGCATCGGATTTCGTCCAGGCGGTGAATGCCGCCTCGCTTTCCCACATCGTGTGGCTGGCATAGAGGCGGTGGCCATCCCGTTCCGGGCCCTTCATCAGATGAAAGGCGACAAAGCCGGGCACCTGCGGCAGGTGGCTATCGCGGCCCGTCCAGACCGCCTCGAACGCGGCCTCCTGGCCCGGTTTCACCCTGAAACGGTTCATCGTCAGATACATCGCCTGGTCCTGCTGCCTGCGGTTTCCGGCTGGACGCGCGGTCTGGCTCGCGGCACAGGATCGGGCTATCAGGGGGCAGGGTCAAGCGGGGTGCGGCAATGCGGCTCTGGGTCGGTCTGGGCAATCCGGGCACGAGACACGCGGGCAACCGCCACAACATCGGCTTCATGGCGGTCGACCGGATTGCCGCCGACCATGGCTTTGCGCCCTGGCGCCGGGGATTCCGGGGGCAGGTCACCGAGGGGCGGCTGGGGGCGGAAAAGGTCGTGCTGCTGAAGCCCGAGACCTACATGAACCTGTCGGGCGAGTCGGTGGGCGAGGCGATGCGGTTCTGGAAACTGGCGCCGGGCGATGTGACCGTGTTCCATGACGAGCTTGACCTTGCCCCGGGCAAGTGCCGCCTGAAGCAGGGCGGCGGCCATGCCGGACACAACGGCCTGCGGTCGATCCACGCCCATATCGGCGAGGCCTATGGCCGCGTGCGGCTGGGCATCGGGCACCCGGGGCACAAGGATGCCGTGGCGGGCTATGTGCTGCATGACTTCGCCAAGGCCGATGCCGACTGGCTGGACGACCTTCTGCGCGGCATGTCCGACGGCGCCCCGGCGCTGGCGGCGGGCGATGCGGCGCGGTTCCAGAACGCGGTCGCGCTGCGGACCGCACCGCCCCGTTCTGGAACCGGCAAGGAGGGCACCGGCAAGGAGGGCACCGCGCCCGCGACGCCCGCACCCGCCCGGCCTGCGGAACCCGGCACCGAACCCGCGGCCGAAGCCAGATCACCGCTGCAGCGGCTGATGGACAGGTTCCGTTGAGCGCGGCGATCCGCGACGCCTTTCGCGCGCAGGCACGGGCCTGCGCGGCGCTGGGGTCGGCGCTGACCGCGCGGTTGCTGGACGGGCTGGCTGCGGCGCTGGCGGCCGATACCGCCACGGGGCGGCGCGTGCTGCGGTGGCAGGGCGACCCGTCGGCATCGGGCGATGCGGTGGCGCTGCGGCTGGCGGGGGGCCTGCATGCGCTGGTCCTGTCGGGGCGCGATGCCGGGCTGGCGGCGGCCTACGCGACGGGCGAGCCTGTGGCGGCGGCGATGGATGCCATCGCGCGGCACGATGCCTTCCTGCTGCGCTGGCTGGACAGCCCACCCCAGACGAACGAGGTGCGCCGCTCGGCCGCCCTGATCGCGGCGGCGCATTGGCTGCACGCCCGCCATCCGCTGCCGCTGCTGCTCAGCGAGCCTGGGGCGAGCGCCGGACTGAACCTGATATGGGATCGCTATGCGCTGGTGGTGCCCGGAGCATCCTGCGGGCCGGCCGATGCGGTGCTGACGCTGGCCCCCGAGTGGCGCGGCGCGGCACCCCCTGCCGCGGCGGCCGTCCGCATCGCCGGCCGGGCGGGTGCCGACCTGAACCCGCTGGACCCCGCCGCCGACCGGCTGCGCCTGATGTCCTATGTCTGGGCCGACCAGCATGACCGGCTGGCCCGCACCGCCCGCGCGGCGGACGAGGCGGCGCGACTGCGCCCGCCGGTGGCGCGGGCCGATGCGGTGGACTGGCTGGCCGAGCGGCTGGCGGAGCCGCGGCCGGGGCAGCTGCACCTGATCCAGCACAGCGTCATGTGGCAGTATCTGTCCGCCGAGGCGCAGGCACGGGGGGACGCCGTCATCGCCGCCGCGGGCGCAAGGGCCACGTCCGGGGCGCCGATGGCCCGCGTGGCGATGGAGGCCGACGGCGACGGCCCCGGCGCAGCGCTGACCGTCACCGTCTGGCCGGGCGGCGTGTCCCGGGCACTGGCCCGTGTCGATTTCCACGGCCGCTGGATCGACTGGCGGTCAAGTCCCGGATGATCGGGGCTTGCGGGACGCGCGCGCGCCGTGCTGGATGGCCGCGCAAACCGGAGCCCGACCATGTTGCGCCGCCTTTTCCTTTCGCTGCTGATGTTCCTGCTGCTGATCGGCGGCCTTGCCTTCTGGAAGCGTGACGAGATCGCACGGCTGCGGTCGGTGCTGACGCTGTTCGACGAAGGGCGGATCGTGGCGAACTTCAGCGCGATGGACCGCGCGTTCCAGACGCGAAGCCTGACATCCGCCAGCCCCGCCCCCCGCCCCCTGCCCCCGGGCGAACCGCTGGCCCTGCCGCCCGAGACCGCGCAGTGGATCGCCGCGCGCAGCGTGACCGCGCTGGTGATCCTGAAGGACGGGCGGCTGGTGCACGACAGCTATCACCTGGGCACGCAGGCGGGCGACCTGCGCATATCGTGGTCGGTGGCGAAAAGCGCCCTGTCGGCGCTGTTCGGCATTGTCGAGGCCGAGGGCGCCTTCGACAGCCTGGACGACCCGGTGACGCAGTACGTTCCGGCGCTGGTGGGCACCGCCTATGACGGGGTGACGGTGCGGCATGTCCTGACGATGACATCGGGCGTCGCCTTTGACGAGGACTATCTGAAATTCAGCAGCGACATCAACAGGATGGGTCGCGTCCTGGCGCTTGGCCGGTCGATGGACGGGTTTGCCGCCGCGTTGCAGGACCGTGCGGCGGCACCGGGCGCGCGCTGGCAGTATGTGTCGATCGACACGCATGTCCTGGGCATGGTGATCCGGGGCGCGACCGGGCGCGACCTGGGCGATCTGATGGCCGAGCGGCTGCTGGGACCGCTGGCGCTGGAGGCGCCCTCGGCCTATGTGACCGACGGGCATGACGAGCCCTTCGCGCTTGGCGGGTTGCTGATGACCACGCGCGACTACGCGCGGCTGGGCCAGATCATGCTGGAGGGCGGCGCGGGCATCGTGCCCGAGGCATGGGTCATGGCATCGACCGCGCCGCAGGCCCCCACCCCGCCGGGCGAGATGGGCTATGGCTACCAGTGGTGGATTCCGCCCGGAGCGGAGCCGGGCGAGTTCCAGGCGCAGGGGATCTATGGCCAGTATGTCTATGTGAACCGTTCCGCCGGGGTGGTGATCGCGGTCAACGCGGCCGACCGGGGGTTCCGCGAACCGGGGGTCGAGGCGGCGAACATCGCCATGTTCCGGCGCATCGCGGGGCTGTTGCGCTAGCGCGCGCGGAGGCGGTGATCGACATTGCCGGCGGCGCCGCTATCATCCCGGCAGAGGAGACGCAGGATGCAGGAACCTTCGCTGAACGTGCTGGGCGGCCCGCTGGAGCCGTGCTCGACCGATCCGGTCACCGGGTTCTTCCGCAATGGCTGCTGCGACACGGGCCCTGCCGACCGCGGCAGCCATACGGTCTGCGCGGTGATGACGGCCGAGTTCCTGGCGCTGTCGAAGTATCTGGGCAACGACCTGTCAACCCCGCGCCCGGAATACGGATTCAAGGGCCTGAAGCCCGGCAACCGGTGGTGCCTGTGCGCGGCCCGGTTCCTGCAGGCGCATGACGAAGGCGCCGCGCCGCAGGTGAACCTGGCGGCCACCCACGCCCGCGCGCTGGACATCGTGCCGATCGAGGTGCTGCGGGCGAACGCGCTGGACCCCGCCGGCTGACCCCGCGGCAGCGCGGCGCTATCCGGGCGGCCCGGCGTCGTCGCGCATCATGTCCTCGATGAACAGCGCCAGCAGCTGGCCCCTGCCGGTGACGCCCGCCTTGCGGTAGATCGCGGCCGTCTGGGCCTTGACCGTGCCTTCGGCAACGCCGCGCAGCGCGGCAATCTCGGCCGTGCTCATTCCCTTGATGGCAAAGGTCGCCACATCGGCCTCGGCCGGGGTCAGGCCCCAGCCGTCGAACCGTTCCGCCAGAAGGTCACGAAAGGCGATGCCCGCCCGGCGCAGCCGCGCCTCGGCCGCTGCGCGCCCCCGCGCGGTCCGGTGCAGCGCGAGACCGCCCAGCACAAGCCCCAGCACAAGGCCCAGTGCCGCGCCGATCTCCAGCATCTCGCGGGTCCGCCAGCTCAGCGGGGTCGACCGCAGCGACAGGACCGAGGACAGCACGTCGCCCACAAAGAACACGGCGCACAGACCCTGCACGGCCAGGATGGCGATGATGACCGGACGGCCGGTCACCATGGGCGCACGCTCGGGCCAGCACCCCGCCGGTCAGTCATCGTCACCGCCGCGTCCGCGCCCCCGGCCGCGCCCCTGCCCGCCGTCGTCATCACCGTCGCCGTCGTCATCCTCGTCGTCATCGTCGTCATCGTCGTCATCCGCCGACCCTGTCAGTCGCCCCGAGGTTTCCGACCGGCCGTCCGACCGGGGAACCCAAAGATCGCGCAGGATCTCGCCGGTTCGCGGATTCAGGATGATCTCGCGCTCGGCGCTTGCGCCTTCCGCCACGATCCGCGTGCGGCCCAGCATCGTGCTGGTCACCGTGATCTCGTCATAGCCCAGCCGCCGCAGGTCACGCAGCACCCGGTCCAGCGGAGAGTCGGCCAGGGCAGGACCGGCGGCGGCCAGACCGGCCAGGGCTGCAAGAAAGGCACGGCGATTCATCCTGCGGTTCCGTTCCCACCGGGCCCGGTCATCCGGGCAGATGCCACTCTATCGGCGCGGAAAGGACGGCGGCAAGCGCCGCCGCCCCGTCTCGCGGTCAGTCGTCGTCGCCGCCACGGCCGCGCCCGCGGCCCCGGCCGCCGTTGTCGTCGCCCCGGTCATCGCCATCGCGGCTGTCATCGCCGCCGCGCCCGCGCCCGCGGCCATGGCCATCGCTGCCGTCATCATCGGATGCGCCGTCATCGCTGCGCGCCGAGCGCAGGAAATCGCGGTCGCGCGTGTCGATCTCGATCCCGGCGCGGGCGCCTGCGGCGACCGTCTCGACCTCGCGCTTCAGCACCGAGCCCGAGGCGTTGTCATAGACCACCTCGACCTTCTCGGTGCCGCGGATCGCCTCGACCTTGGTCTGCGTCGGCCCGGACTTCACCTCGATCCGGGTGAAGCCTTCGGCCGAATAGCTGTCGATCAGGTCCTGCGCCGACAGCGCAACCACGGCCGGGGCCGAAAGCAGCAGCGTGGCGAACGCGGCAGGGATCAGATGGCGTAGGGTCATGTCAGGTCTCCTTCCTTGGGGCGGCGGTGCGTCATGACCGCGCCGGGCATCGCCCGATGCGGCGACAGGACCGGGAAACCATGGCAACCGGGGCCTGCGGAATTGGCCACGGGATGATGCGCCGAACCATTCCCCGCCGGGCCTAGTCGCCTAAACCGGGGGTTATGCGGGGGTTGCGGGCATGAAAACGCCCCGCAGCGGGGCTGCGGGGCGCGGGAAGGACGGTCGCGACGGTCCGTCACACCTTCATGTCAAATCCCAGATGCTTGGCCACGGTGAAGATGTCCTTGTCGCCCCGGCCGCACATGTTCATCACGATGATGTGGTCGCGCGGCAGGGCCGGGGCGATCTTCATCACATGGGCCAGCGCGTGGCTGGGTTCCAGCGCGGGGATGATCCCCTCCAGCGCGCAGGACAGCTGGAACGCCTCCAGCGCCTCGGCGTCGGTGATGCTCACATATTCCGCGCGGCCGGTGTCGTGCAGCCAGGCATGTTCCGGCCCGATGCCGGGATAGTCGAGGCCCGCGCTGATGCTGAAGCCTTCGAGGATCTGCCCGTCACCGTCCTGCAGCAGATAGGTGCGGTTGCCGTGCAGGACGCCCGGGCGCCCGCCGGTGAGGCTGGCGCAATGCTGCATCCGGTCATCCACGCCCTTGCCGCCCGCCTCGACCCCGATGATCCGCACCGAAGGGTCATCGAGGAACGGATGGAACAGCCCCATCGCGTTCGATCCGCCGCCGATCGCCGCGATCACGGTGTCGGGCAGCCGCCCTTCGCCTTCCAGTTCCGCCAGTTGCCAGCGCACTTCCTTGCCGATGATCGACTGGAAATCGCGCACCATCGCCGGATAGGGGTGCGGCCCCGCCACCGTGCCGATGCAGTAGAAGGTGTCGCGCACGTTGGTCACCCAGTCGCGCAGCGCGTCGTTCATCGCATCCTTGAGCGTGCCCCGGCCCGAGGTCACCGGCACCACCTCGGCCCCCAGCAGCCGCATGCGGAACACGTTCGGCGCCTGCCGTTCGACATCATGCGCGCCCATGTAGACCACGCATTTCAGCCCGAACTTGGCGCAGACCGTGGCCGTGGCCACGCCGTGCTGGCCAGCACCCGTTTCCGCGATGATCCGCGTCTTGCCCATGCGGCGCGCCAGGATGATCTGGCCCAGCACGTTGTTGATCTTGTGGGCGCCGGTATGGTTCAGCTCGTCCCGCTTCATGTAGATCTTCGCGCCGCCCAGATGGTCGGTCAGCCGCTCGGCGAAATACAGCGGGCTGGGGCGGCCCACATAGTGCTTCCACAGCCAGTCCATCTCGGCCCAGAACGCGGGGTCGGTCTTGGCGAACTCGTACCGCTCTTCAAGGTCGAGGATCAGCGGCATCAGCGTCTCGCTGACGAACCGTCCGCCGAAGATGCCGAACCGGCCCGCTTCGTCGGGCCCCGTGCGAAAGCTGTTGATGCGGTCGTCGGGCATGCTGTCCTCCCCTTTGGCGGTTGGGTGTAGCGCCCGGGGGGGCGGTCGTAAAGGCAGGCGGTTGAAAGGCCGCAGTCGGGTCGCAGTCGGGCCGCAGTCGGGCCGCACCCGCAGACCGGCGGCCGTTCACGCGAATCCTGCCGCCGCTCGCGGTCTCGTGACCCGGCATGGTGAAACTCCGGCATCGCCGCGTCCGTTCCTGCCGATGCTGAACGGGCGCACCCCGCGCCCTCCGCCAACCATGGAGTGACACATGACACGGACCCTCGCAGCCCTGCTGGCCACCGCCGCCTTCGCCGCCCCCGCCGCCGCCGACACCGCGCTCGGCCTGGCCGGCGACCGCACGCTGGTGATGATCGACACTGCCACCGCCGCCGTGACCGGCACCGTCGAGGTGCAGGGCGTGAACCGCCTGCTGGGCATCGACTGGCGCCCGGGCAACATGACCGTGATCGGCGTGACCGACGAACAGGCAATCGTGGTGATCGACCCGGCCACGGGCGCAACCACCCCGCTGTCGCAGATGAACACGATGCTGCCGGTTGCCGATGGCATGCCGGTGATCGTCGACGTGAACCCGGCCGCCGACCGCCTGCGCTTCATGTCGGGCAGCGTGAACCACCGCGTGAACATGGACACCGGCGAGGTGACGGTGGACGGCGCGCTGAACTGGGAAGCGGGCGATGCGAACGCGGCGGCCATGCCCATGGTGGCGGCAACCGCCTACATCAACAGCCACGGCAAGCCCGAGAAGACCGCGATGTACAACATCGACACCGGCCTTTCCGCCCTGCTGCAGCAGACCGCGCCGAACGACGGCACGAACAAGACCATCGGCGCCCTTGGCGTGACGCTGGAGGGCCCGGTTGCCTTTGACGTGGGCACCACGGCCGACGGCACCAACACCGCCTGGCTGGCGGCGATGGGCGGGCTGCACACGCTGGACCTGACCAGCGGCAAGGTCACCGGGTCCTGGGGCATCACCGGCACCGCCGAGGCGATCCGCGACCTGACGATCCTGCCCGCGATGTGACTGCTGGCGGCAAGGCGGCATCCGCCGCCTTGCCCTGCGGGCTCCGGTCCGCGCCCGGGGCATCGCCCCCCTAGCGCAGGATCGGGACGCCGCCTGCGCCGATGCCCTGCGCCGCCTGCACGAAGGCCGCGATCCTGGCCGGGTCCTTGATGCCGGGCGCGCTTTCCACGCCCGAGGATACGTCGACCTGCCGCGCGCCGGTCAGGCGCACCGCCTGCGCCACGTTCTGCGCGGTCAGCCCCCCGGCCAGCATCCAGGGCCGCAGCCATTTCCGCCCGACCAGCAGCCGCCAGTCGAAGGCGACCCCGTTGCCCCCCGGCAACGCGGCCCCCCTGGGCGGCTTGGCGTCGATCATGATCTGGTCGGCGGCCAGCGAATGCTCCATCAGCTCCGCCAGATCACCCTCGTCCGCCACACCCAGCACCTTCATCACCGGCAGGCCATACCGCGCCCTGACCTCGGCCACCCGATCCGGCGTCTCGTGGCCGTGAAGCTGCAGCATGTCCAGCGGCATCGCCGCGACGATCGCATCCAGCGCGGCGTTGTCGGCATCGACGGTCAGCCCCACCTTGCACAGCCCCGGCGGCGCAGACACGGCCAATGCGCGGGCCTCCTCCAGCGTCACGAAACGCGGCGATCTGGGAAAGAAGTTCAGCCCGACATAGGCTGCCCCGGCCCGCGCCACGGCAGCCACATCCTCCGGGCTGCGCAGCCCGCAGATCTTGACCCGCACATCCGTCATGGATCAGGACGCCTTCCGCTTCTCCAGCAGCGCCAGAACATCATCCTGCGGCTGGCCCTTGGCGTCGCGCATCGCCGCAAGTTCACGTTCCAGCCGCGACACCTCGCGAATCTTGGAACTGGCGACGCTGCGATGCTTCATCTCGCGCAGCCATTCCCAAAGGAACCCGATCAGCAGGCCGCCGCCAAGCCCGCCAAAGATCACAAGGAACAGCGGCAGCTCGACCGCCCATGTCACCCCGGCCACCGTGGCCAGGTCCGGCGGCAGCGCCCGCAGCACCACGGGGTCGCGGTTGGCCAGCGCCACGGTCACCAGAACCACGGCCAGCACCGCCAGAAAAAGGTATTTGATATAGCGGATCATCCACCCCGTCCCGGATCAGGCCCATGCCCGCCGGGGCGGGACAGGCCGGTTTCACTTGCCGTTCAGCCGGTCGCGCAGCAGCTTTCCGGTCTTGAAGAACGGCACCTTCTTGTCATCCACCTGCACCGCCTCGCCGGTGCGGGGGTTGCGCCCCACCCGCGCCTCGCGCGCCTTGACCGAGAACGCGCCGAAGCCGCGCAGTTCCACCCTGTCGCCCCGCGCCAGGGCCTCGATGATCTCTTCGAAGACCGTGTTCACGATCCGCTCCACATGACGTTGTGTCAGGTGCGGATTCTCGTCAGCGATCTTCTGGATCAGTTCGGAACGGATCATTCGGCAACCCCCCGTTACGGATCGGCGTTCGCATACGCCGTCCTTGTTATTGCCATGGACTATAGGGGGAAATTCCAGAGGCACAAACAGGAAAACCGGCGGGGCCGTGGCCACCGGCAGGAAACGGCAAGGGGCCCCGCACGACGGCGGGGCCCCCTTCGCCAGCCCTGGGGCCGGTTGTCAGCGGCGGTCGCCCTTCAGCGCCGCACCGAGGATGTCGCCCAGCGAGGCGCCCGAGTCGGACGACCCGTACTGCTCGACGGCCTCTTTCTCCTCGGCGATCTCGCGTGCCTTGATCGACAGGCCCAGACGGCGGGTCTTGGGGTCGATGTTGGTCACCCGCACATCCACCTTGTCGCCCTTCTGGAACCGCTCGGGCCGCTGGTCGGCGCGGTCGCGCGACAGGTCGCTGCGGCGGATGAACGACTTCTGGCCGTTGTATTCCACCTCGACCCCGCCTTCCTCGATCGCGGTCACGGTGACGGTGATGATCCCGCCCCGCTTCACGCCGTCGACGGCATCGGTGAAGGTGTCATCGCCCAGCGCCTTGATCGACAGGCTGATGCGTTCCTTCTCCACATCCACCTCGGTGACCGCGGCCTTGACCGTGTCGCCCTTGCGATAGTTCTGGATCGCATCCTCGCCACGCTGGTCCCACGACAGGTCGGACAGGTGAACCATCCCGTCGATGTCGCCATCCAGCCCGACGAACAGGCCGAACTCGGTGATGTTCTTGACCTCGCCCTCGATGGCGGTGCCAACGGGGTGGGTCTCGGCGAACACTTCCCACGGGTTGCGCATGGTCTGCTTCAGGCCAAGGCTCACGCGGCGCTTCTGGCTGTCGATCTCCAGCACCATGACCTCGACCTCTTGCGAGGTCGACACGATCTTGCCGGGATGGACGTTCTTCTTGGTCCAGGACATCTCGGACACGTGGACCAGACCTTCGACACCGGCCTCCAGCTCGACGAACGCGCCGTAGTCGGTGATGTTGGTCACGCGGCCCTTGTGCACCGATTCCAGCGGATACATCTTCTCGACCGAATCCCACGGATCGGCCTGAAGCTGCTTCATCCCCAGGCTGATGCGGTGGGTTTCCTTGTTGATCTTGATGACCTGGACCTTGACGGTCTCGCCGATCGACAGGATCTCCGAGGGATGGTTGACGCGGCGCCAGGCCATGTCAGTGACGTGCAGCAGGCCGTCCACACCGCCCAGGTCCACGAAGGCCCCGTATTCGGTGATGTTCTTGACCACGCCGTCCACCGTCTGACCCTCGTAGAGGTTCGAGATGACCTCGGCGCGCTGCTCGGCCCGCGACTCTTCCAGAATGGCGCGGCGCGAAACGACGATGTTGCCGCGGCGGCGGTCCATCTTGAGGATCTGGAAGGGCTGCTTCATGCCCATCAGCGGGCCGGCATCGCGCACCGGGCGCACGTCGACCTGCGAACCCGGCAGGAACGCGACGGCGCCGCCCAGATCCACGGTAAAGCCGCCCTTGACGCGGCCAAAGATCGCGCCGTCGACGCGCGTCTCGTTGGCATAGGCTTTCTCAAGCCGGTCCCAGGCTTCCTCGCGCTTGGCCTTCTCGCGGCTGACCACCGCCTCGCCGCGGGCGTTTTCCACGCGGTCGAGATAGACTTCCACCTCGTCGCCCACCGAAATGTCGGGGGTTTCGCCGGGGCCTGCGAATTCCTTCAGGTCGACGCGGCCTTCCATCTTGTAGCCCACGTCGATGATGGCCTGTCCCGCCTCGATGGCGATGACGCGGCCCTTGACGACCGTCCCCTCCTGGGGTGTGTCGATTTCAAGGCTCTCCTTCAGCAGGGCCTCGAATTCTTCCATTGTTGCCTTGGCGCACATATGCAGTTGGTCCTTTTCACGGTGTGTCTGGCCAGGCGGTTGGCTCCGCCGGTCTGATGCTTCGCGTCGCCACCGCCCGGGGTTGCGAAAACGACAAAGGGCAGGCGTCGCCGCCAGCCCTGCCCGCCGTTCCCGCCCCTGATCTTCCGTCACGGTGACCGGGCGCCTATACCCGCCCCGCCGCGGCTTCGCAAGCGTTCAGTCCAGCGCCGCCTCGACCGCCGCGCGCACCGGGTCCGACATCGGCGCGACCGAAGGCCCCCAGGTTGCCGCCACCCGTCCGTCGGCGCCGACCAGCACCTTGCTGAAGTTCCAGTTCGGCGCAAAACCGGTCTCGGCCTTGACCCAGGCATAGAACGGATGCGCCCCCTGCCCCTTCACGCCGGTGATATCGGTCATCGGCATGTCCAGGTCGAAGTTCATCGCGCAGAAGTCGCGCACCTCGGCGGCGCTGTCCAGTTCCTGCCGGAAGTCGTCCGAGGGCACCGCCAGAACCACCAGCCCGCGGTCGCGGTAGGCATCGTACAGCGCCTGCAACCCTTCGTACTGCGGGGTAAAGGCGCAAAGCGACGCGGTGTTCACCACCAGCACGGGGCGCCCGGCCCAGTCCGCAAGCGACAGCGTGCCGCCGTCGATCGAGGCGAAGGGCGCATCCGGGGGCGCCGCCTGCGCCCCGCCTCCTGCCGCCCACGCCACCGCCAGACCCATCACCACGCTCCGCATGACCCGTCCTCCCGGTGCCTGTGTGGATACGGCATGCGCGCGATTCGGATCACCCGCGACCGCCGGCTATGCGTGGCGGACGGCGGAAAGCCGCCGCTCCACCTCGGCCACCGCGCGGTCGACCGCCGCCTCGACGCCCATCGCACTGGTGTCGATCAGCACCGCATCCTCGGCCGCGCGCAGCGGCGCATCCGCGCGGCCGGTGTCGCGCGCATCCCGCGCCTGCACCTCGGCCAGAACCTGCGCCTCGTCTCCGCCGACCTCCAGCCAGCGGCGATGCGCCCGCACCTCGGGGCTGGCGGTGACATAAAGCTTCACCTCCGCCTCGGGGCAGATCACCGTGCCGATGTCGCGCCCGTCCAGCACCGCGCCGCCCGGCCTGCGGGCAAAGCGGCGCTGGAAATCCAGCAGCGCGGCGCGGACTTCGGGGATCACGGCCACACGGCTGGCGGCCTGACCGGCCTCCAGCGTGCGCAGGTCGTCGCGCGCCAGGTCGGCGGGCGACAGCCCCCGCGCCGCCGCCACCGGGTCGCCCCCCTTGGCGCCGACCGCGCGATACAGAAGCCCGGTGTCCAGATGCGCAAAGCCGAACCGCGCCGCCACCGCCCGCGCGATGGTGCCCTTGCCCGCCGCCGCCGGTCCGTCGATCGCCACGGTAAAGATCATCTGGCCCGCCTCTGCCGCCCCAAGGGTGGCCGCAGGTCTAGCGCGCGGCGGGGGGCAAGGAAACCCTTGGTTGACCGGGGCGGGGCGGCTTGGCAGGTTGATCCCGAAACGTCCGGGGATGCCTTGTGAAAATTGCCCTCCTGAACCCGCCCCACCGCGCCATCGGATCGCGCGTGCCGGGGGAACTGCTGCCGCCCTTCGGCCTTCTGGCCATCGGCGGGCCGCTGATCGACGCGGGCCATGCGGTGCGGCTGGTGAATGCCGATCTTCAGCCGATGGAGGACGCGCAGATCATCGCGGCGCTGCTGGATGATCCGCCGGATGCGGTGCTGGTGGGGCATTCCGGGTCAACCTCGGCCCATCCGGTGGTCGCGCGGCTGGCGCCCCTGATCCGGGCAGCGCTGCCGGGGGTGCGGATCGTCTATGGCGGGGTTTATCCGAGCTATCATTGGGAAACCGTGCTGCGCGACTGCCCCGATATCGACGTGATCGTGCGGGGCGAGGGCGAGGAAACCGCGCCGCGCCTGATGGCGGCCCTTGCCACGGGGGCTTCACTTGAAACCGTTCCGGGCATCGCCTTTCGCCGGGGCGGCCAGCCCCATGCCACCCCGCCCGCGCCGATTCTGCGCGACTTCGCGGCGGCGCGGATCGGCTGGGAGCTGATCGACTTTGCCGATCACAGCTACTGGGGCGGGCGCCGCGCGGTGATCCACCAGTTTTCACGCGGCTGCCCGCATCCCTGCACCTATTGCGGCCAGCGCGGCTTCTGGACCCGCTGGCGCCACCGCGATCCGGTGGAATTCGCCCGGGAAATCGCCTGGCTCGTGCGCGAGAAGGGGGTGGAACTGGTCAATCTGGCCGATGAGAACCCGACATCCTCGCGCAAGGCGTGGGAGGCGTTCCTGCGCGCCCTGATCGCCGAGGATGTGAAGGTCACCATTATCGGATCGACCCGCGCCGATGACATCGTGCGCGATGCCGATATCCTGCCTCTTTACAAACAGGCGGGCTGCCTGCGCTTTCTTCTGGGGCTGGAAGGCACGGATGAGGCCACGCTGACCGCCGTGCGCAAGGGCGGCTCGCGCCCCAAGGACCGTGAGGCGATCCGGCTTCTGCGGGCGCATGGGATGATCGGGCTTTGCACCTTTGCCGTGGGCTTTGCCGAGGAAACCGATGCCGATTACTGGCGGCTTCTGCGCCAGCTTCTGGCCTATGACCCCGATCAGGTGATGTCGGTCTATGCCACGCCGCACCGCTGGACGCCGTTCTTTGGCCAGTCGGCCGGGCGGCGGGTGGTGCAGACCGACCTGCAGCTGTGGGACTACAAGCATCAGGTGCTTGAAGTGCCGCGCGTCCCGGCCTGGCGGGTGTTCCTCTGGGTCAAGCTGATCGAAGCCTGCCTGCAACTGCGCACGCGCGCACTCTGGCGGGCCTTCGGGCAGAAGGACGCCGAGTTGCGCCACGCGCAGCGCTGGTACACGCGGATGGGGCGGGGCGTCTGGCTGCGGGAATTTGCCGATGCGCTCCGCTTCCGCGCGGTGCCGGGGCCGACGGTGGCCGAGTTCTGGGGCGAGGAGGGCGCGATGGCGGAAGAGGCGCTGGCCCTTACCCCGCGCCGCGCAGCCGCCGCAGGGCGCTGATCCCGACGGCGCCTGCAAAGACCGCCAGCGCCAGCCCGTCCAGCAGCCATTTCGCCACCGTCGCCTGCGAGGCGGCGGCGACCTTCGCCCCGGTCACCTGCTGCGCGGTCAGAAGCGCCGCGACGCGGGCGTTCTCCAGCAGGTCCACCCCCGCGCCGGCCATGGCGACCACCGCCATGATGATCGCCGGCAGGCGCGGCAGCAGAACCGTGAAGGACCAGACCAGAAACAGCGCGAAAAGCGGCGGAAAGACCGTGTCCAGCCGGTGCTGCGCCTCAAGATACATGTCGCGCCCGGCGGGGTTCAGCCGGGTCAGGAAGGCCTGCGCCTCTTCCAGCCCATAGCCCGTCAGGCGGGCATCGAACAGCGCACGGCCCCCGGCGGCGGTTTCAATGGCCGGGCCGGTGACGCCCACCATCAGCGCCCAGACCGCCAGCGTGATGGCGGCCAGCGCCAGATACAGAAGGCGCCCCGTCACCTCAGCCGCGCCGGATGCGGGCGCCAAGCCCGTTCATCAGCCCCTCGAAGATCGGGAAAGAGGTGGCGATCGGGCTGCCGTCGTCCACCGCAACCGGCGATTTCGCCGCCATCCCCGCGACCAGAAAGCTCATCGCGATCCGGTGGTCCAGATGCACCGCGCAGGTCGCCCCGCCCGGCATCCCGCCCGGCCCCATGCCGTGCACGATCAGCGTGTCCTCGTCCTCCTCGACCCGCACGCCGCAGGCTTCCAGCCCGCGCGCCATCGCGTCGATCCGGTCGCTTTCCTTGACCCGCAGTTCCCTGACCCCCCGCATCACCGTGCGGCCATGCGAGAAGGCCGCCACCACCGACAGGATCGGGTATTCGTCGATCATCGACGGCGCCCGCTCCGGCGGCACCTCGATGCCCCGCATCTCGCCCGAGAACCGCACGCGCAGGTCGGCCACCGGCTCCCCCCCCTCCTCGCGCGGGTTCAGGAACTCGATCTCGGCCCCCATCTCGACCAGCGTCAGGTACAGCCCGTTCCGCGTCAGGTTCTGGCTGACCCCCGGCACGGTGATGTCCGACCCCTCGACGATCAGCGCCGCACAGACGGGAAACGCCGCCGAGGACGGATCGCGCGGCACCGCCACCGCCTGCGGCCGCAACTCCGGCTGGCCGGTCAGGGTGATGACATGGCCCTCACCGGTCCTTTCCACCGACAGTTGCGCCCCGAACCCCAGCAGCATCCGTTCCGAATGGTCGCGCGTCGGCTCGCGCTCGATCACCACCGTCTCGCCCGGGGCGTTCAGCCCGGCCAGCAGCACGGCCGATTTCACCTGCGCGCTGGCCACCGGCAGCGCATAGCGCACCGGAACCGGGTTCGCCGCGCCCACCACCGTCATGGGCAGCCGCCCGCCCTGCCGCCCGTAGGCCCGCGTGCCGAACAGCGCCAGCGGGTCCGTCACCCGCCCCATCGGCCGCTTGCGCAGGCTGGCATCCCCGGTGAACGTGGCCGTGATCGGCGTCGTGGCCATCGTCCCCATGATCAGCCGCACGCCGGTGCCCGAATTGCCGCAGTCGATCACGTCCGCAGGCTCGCGGAACCCCCCGACACCCACGCCATCGACCGTCCAGACACCGGCGCCATGCCGCGTGACCCTGGCCCCGAAGGCGCGCATCGCCGATGCCGTGTCCAGCACGTCCTGACCTTCCAGCAGCCCCGATATCCGCGTCTCGCCCACCGCCATGGCACCGAAGATCAGCGACCGGTGGCTGATCGACTTGTCGCCG
Organism: Paracoccaceae bacterium; assembly: GCA_019454225.1. Lineage (NCBI taxonomy): Bacteria > Pseudomonadati > Pseudomonadota > Alphaproteobacteria > Rhodobacterales > Paracoccaceae > Paracoccaceae bacterium. Next base: position 3,991,671 of record CP075370.1, read on the forward strand.
GGCACCTCGGCCACGCCGCGCAGCGGGCCCCCGGCCCGCGCCGTCATCGGTTGCGCCTCACCATGGCCGGACATGCCGCTTCCCCCTGCGAAAAACTCGCCACGGCACTAGCGCAAGGCCCCGCCGACGTCCAGTCAGCCCGCCGCCTGCGCGGCCTCGCCCAGCCAGACGCGCGGGTTCTCGATGGCGATGCGCCGGAACAGTTCCTCGCCCAGCGCCACCCGCAGCCGGAAACAGACCGCCCGTTCCGAAAGCACCTCCTGCCGGGTCATGTAGAAATCCGATCCGAACAGCACCCGCGCCGCCAGCCGTTCATCCTGCAGGAAGATCTTCAGGAACGGCGCGAAATCCTCGAACTGGAACAGCGTGTAGGAAATGTCGGTCCACAGGTTCGGCCAGTCGCCGCCCTCGATCATCTTGCGGATCGCCACCTGCCAGTTGGCCGCCTGCGCCGCGGCGTCGCGGGGGTCGATGCCTTCGTCCACATAACTGCGCCAGTCCGTCATGCCCCCGAAATGCGCCAGGCAGACCCGCAGGTCCGGGAACCGGTCGCGCACCGGCAACCAGGCCTCGGGCGCCGACCAGGCGTCGCCCTGCGCCGTGCCGATGCCGCGTCCGGCGACACCGCCGCGCGAACAATGCGTCATCACCGGCAGCCCCCGCGCCGCGATCAGCGGATAGACCTCGTCCATCAGCACCGGATGGTCGGGCGGATAGCCCAGCCGGGGATACAGCTTCAGGCCCCGGAACCCCTCGTCCTCGATCCAGCGCCGCACCAGCCCGCCCGCGCCCGGGCGCCGGGGATCGACCGTGACGAAGGGAATCACCGCGCCGCCAAAGCGCGGATCGTCGCGCAGCGCCTTCAGCTCGCGCAGCTGGTCCTCAAGCCCCCGCTCCACCGCGCCATGGCCCGCGTGCTCCATGTCCATCGGCAGCACCACGAACCGCGTGCCACGGGGATAATGCGGAATCACCCGATCCATCACCTCGGCCTGCGTGCCGCGCCCGGCCTCGGTCTGGAACCGGTAGAGCCGGTCCAGCGCCGAACCCCAGCCATGCTGGCCGATCACCCGGCACAGGCCCGCCATCCAGCGGATCAGGAAGGGCATCACCTTGAACGGGCGCAGCGCGCGATGCGGAAAATCCCGCGGCACATGCGCGGCGGTAAAGGTATGGACATGGCAGTTGGTGATGCAGTCCTCGGCCATCGCACGCCCCCCGGCAATATTCGGGGCAGCCTAGCACAACCAAGGCGCGAAAATCATCCACCCATGTCGCAGGACATCCGCCTAGAGTGCCCCGGCCCGCCGGAAGGTCAGGTAATGCGGCACCCGCCCCTCGCGCAGCGCCTTCTGCTCATAGCGGGTCGACAGCCAGTCATCCCAGGCCACACCGCCCCCGGCCACCAGGTCGAACCCCGCCCGGGGCACCTCGTCCAGCGTCTGGCGCACATAGTCGGGAATGTCGGTCGCCACCCGGAACTCGGCCCCCGCCCGCATCACCCGCGCCAGCGCGCCCAGATAGCCCGGCGTCACGAAACGGCGCCGGTGGTGCCGCGCCTTGGGCCAGGGATCGGGATAGTTGAGAAACGCCTTGGCCACGCCGCCGCCGGGCAGCACGTCCAGCAGGTCGCGCACGTCGCCCGGATGGATCGCCACGTTCCCCGCCTCGCCGGCGCGCAGCTTGCCCAGGCACATCGCGATGCCGTTCACGAAGGGCTCTGCCCCGATCAGGAAGGCATCGGGGTTGCGCGCCGCCTGATGCACCAGATGCTCGCCGCCGCCGAACCCCACCTCCAGCCAGACCGGCCGCCCCCGCGCCAGCCCCGCAAGGTCCAGCATGGCGCGGCCGGGGTTCTCCTCCACCGTCACGCCGCGCAGGCGGAACCGGTCAAGGTCCTCGGCCAGATAGGTCTTCTGGCTCTGCCGCAGCGTCTTGCCATGGACGCGGCCATAGAAATTGCGGCGCTCGGGTGTGCTGGGGGCGGTCATGCCGCGCCCGCTATCCGCCCGCCCCCCCGCCGTCAAGCGCCAAGCCCCCTAGGGCCGGGGCGGCGTCATCGGCCGCAGCGACGCCAGCATCCCCTCCAGCAGCGGCACCGCCATGCCGCGCCCCTCGCTGTCCTTGGCCGAATGCACGGCCAGCACCCGGCCGGTTTCCATGTCGATCACCGGCGCGCCGGAATGCCCGGGAAAGGTCGTCGCGTCATGCACCAGGCGGTCGCTGGCCGATCCCGGCGCGGCGATGATCCGGCCCAGACCGGCCAGCCGCGTTCCGGTCGCGCGCTCCGGCCAGCCCGCCGGGGCCGCCGCCCAGGCCGAAAGCAGCGCGGCGCCGGAATCGACCGGATAGCCGACGATGCCGATGGCACGCCCGGCGACCGCCGCGCCGGGGCTGTCGGCCAGGTCCAGCGGCGCCGGAGTGTCCGGCAGCGTCGGCAGATGCAGCACGGCCAGACCGCCCGCCGGCGTCTCCAGCAGGGTCACGGCGGCCACGCGGTGCACCTCGCCCGGCTCGCGCGGATTGGCCGACAGGGTAAATCCCCCCAGCGTCGCACTGGTGACCGCGGCCTGCATCACCTCGGCCACCTCCCTGGTGGTCATGACCAGGCCGGGCCCCACCACGAAACCGGTCCCAACCAGCGGGTTTTCCCGCCCCGCCACGATCACCGCCCCGGTCGCCGCCGATGCCGCCCCGAACACCGCGCCGGTCCTTTCTTGCGGCAGCGCCTGCCACGACCGCGTCAGGATCGCCTTCAGGGTCGGGCTGGCCAGCGTCGGCGCGAACAGCGTTCCGGGGTCGGGCGACGTCGCGGCGGCGGCCACCCGTTCGCGCTCCTGCGCGCGCTCGCGCTCCTGCTCCTTCACCAGTTCGGCCAGCGCCTCGTCGAATGACCTGCCCTGCTGGATCTGCGCGGCGATGAAGGTGCTTTCCTTCGCGGTCACCGCATCCGCCTCGGTCGCGGCTGGATCGAGCGAGATGAGCGAGGCGCGCAGCCGGTAGACCTCGGCAAAGGTCACCTTCTGCGCATGCAGCCGGTCCACCAGACCGCGCGCCCGGCCCAGGCGCAGCAGGTCGCCCTCGACCAGCCCGCCGGGCGCGGCGGCCCGGTCCACCAGGTCCCGCCAGATCAGCGCCGCCGTCACCCAGTCGCAATACTGCGTCCGGCGGACCCAGCGGATCGTGCTGGCCTCGGGCTGGACCGCCTGCGCCCAGATCATCGCACAGGCAATCGCGGTGGCCAGTTCGTCCTCGTTCGTGGCGGTGTCGAACGCCATCAGCCGGGCGGTCTCCCCCGGCAGATGCGCCGGTTGCGGCGCGCCCGCCCAGTTCAGCATGGCCACCGGCGCCGCGCCGTCCTTGCCCGCCACCACCGTTCCCGCGATCTGGTCCGACGAATAGACCGACTTGCGCAGCGCCCCCAGGATGCGGCCGAAATCGACGCCCTGCACGTTGATCTCCAGCGGTGTCTCGCCCTCGCGGGTCAGCGCCGGGGTGCCCTCCAGCGATGGCACCACCTGCCCGCCGCCGCGCTCGGCGGCGACCTCGCGCGCGCGCTGCGCGGCAAGGTCGCGGAAGAACCGGTTCAGCGAGGCATAGCGTTCGCGGATGCGATGGCCCAGCGCCTCGGCCCGCACGTCGTCGGGCTTGCCCTCGATCGAGTATTTCAGCGGCCCGATGGTCGTGGGCGGCCGTGCCCAAAGCCCCTCCAGCTCGCGCAGCAGGAACATCGCCGCCGTCACCAGCACGGCGGAATAGAGCACCCGCACGACCGTCACATTGGCCAGCGGCCGCGCGGCGCTTCCCGCCAGCCCGCCCAGAACCAGCACGCCCGATACGGCCACGACCGCCAGTATCACGCCGAACACGATGCGCGCATCCATGGGCATTCCCATCAAGGCCAAGGCACGGATCGCAGGTTCCGCCGCGCCATGGCTCCTGTCAAAGGGGCCGACGCGGATTTGACGGATGCGGGGACGCAAACCGGCCCGGGGGCGCGCCAGTGCATGCCGCGCGGTCAGACACCGCGCGTTGCGTTAACCCCGCCCCCGGGGCGCGGCCTGTCGGGACGGATGCCATACGCGGAACCGACGCGGGCGGGACGGGAAACCGACGCGGGTTTCCGGGGAAAATCAGGCGTTAACACATGATTCGCCGCGCCCCGCGCCGGAATGGCGCGGAACGCGGCGAATGCAGTGTCCCGGGGTCGGTCAGGCGGTGCGCTCGACTTCCTTGCGCAGCGCCTCGGCCAGATCGGTGCGTTCCCAGCTGAACCCGCCATCCGCCTCGGGCGCCCGCCCGAAATGGCCATAGGCCGAGGTGCGGGCATAGATCGGCTTGTTCAGTTCCAGGTGGCGGCGGATGCCCAGCGGCGTCAGCCCCATCACCTCGCCCACGGCGCGCTCGATCACCTGCGCCTCCGCCTGTCCGGTGCCATGCGTGTCGACATAGATCGACAGCGGCTTGGCCACCCCGATGGCATAGGAAAGCTGCAGCGTGCAGCGGTCGGCAAGTCCTGCCGCCACAACGTTTTTCGCCAGATAGCGGGCGGCATAGGCCGCGCTGCGGTCAACCTTGGTCGGGTCTTTCCCGCTGAACGCGCCGCCACCATGGGGGGCCGCACCACCATAGGTATCGACGATGATCTTGCGCCCGGTCAGCCCGGCGTCGCCATCCGGCCCGCCGATCACGAAGCAGCCGGTCGGGTTGACCCACCATTCGGTCTTGTCGGTGATCCAGCCCGACGGCAGGACCTCGCGGATGTAGGGCTCGACAATGGCGCGCACGTCGTCCGAGGTCTGGTCCTCGCTGGCGTGCTGCGTCGACAGCACGATCGACGTCACCTCGACCGGCTTGCCATCCTCATAACGCAATGAAATCTGCGACTTGGCATCCGGGCGCAGGCTCGGCTCCTGCCCCGATTTCCGCACCTCGGCCAGCCGCCGGAGGATCGCGTGGGAATACTGGATCGGCGCCGGCATCAGCTCCGGCGTCTCGCGGCAGGCATAGCCGAACATGATGCCCTGGTCGCCCGCGCCGTCGCGGTCCACCCCCTGCGCGATATGCGCCGACTGGCCGTGCAGGTAGTTGTGGACCTTCACCGACTTCCAGTGGAACTTGTCCTGCTCGTACCCGATGTCCCTGACGCAGTCGCGGACGATGTCCTCGACCCGGCGCATCATCTCTTTCAGGTGCTTCTTCTTCGAAAGCCCCACCTCGCCGCCGACCACCACACGATTGGTTGTGGCAAAGGTCTCGCAGGCCACACGGGCATGGGGTTCTGCCGACAGGAAGGCATCCAGAACCGCGTCGGAAATGCGGTCACAGACCTTGTCGGGGTGGCCCTCCGAGACGGACTCGGAAGTGAAGACATAGTTCAGACGGGACATGGGAAGCGCTCCATTGTGTCAATCCGCCACGCCAGGAAGCCGTTGTGACGGTGTGATGCATCGCGCTAGCGCCTTGTTGGGTGAACGTCAATCCCGCCGCCGCCGCGACACCGCAAAGGCCATGGCGGCGCACCCTGCCCACAACAGCCAGAAGGGCGTCTCGCCGTATCGCGCGTAAATCGTGGGCGGTGCGGCAACCGGCAGCGTCAGGTCTCGGGCGGCGCGGACGCCCAGCGGAATGGTGGCCACCACCCCACCCCTTGCGTCGATCACCGCCGAGACCCCCGTATTGGCGACCCTGACAAGGGGAAGCCCCTGCTCGACCGCCCGCAACCGCGCCTGGGCAAGGTGCTGGTAGGGCCCGGTCAGGGTGCCGAACCAGGCGTCGTTGGTGATCTGCAGAATCCAGTCGGCCCGCCCGCCCGGCGCCCGCAGCGCGGCGGGAAACACCGCTTCGTAGCAGATCAGCGGCAGCACCCGCCCCAGCCCCGGCCCAAGGTCCAGCAGCGCGGGGCCCGGCCCGGCCGAATAGCCATGCCCCTCCTGCGCGGCAAAGGCCCTCAGGCCGAACCACGCGAACAGAAGATCGCCCATCGGCATGTATTCGCCAAAGGGAACAAGGTGATGCTTGTCATAGACTGCGCCGACACCGCCATCCGGCCCGATCACGGCAAGGCTGTTCCACGCCCGCCATCCGCCATCGCTGCGCTGCGCCCCCACGGCCACGGGCGCCCCGCCCCCGGCCTCGGCGATCAGCGCCAGGGCGCCCGGCGCGCTGTCCAGCACATAGGGCAGCGCCGTTTCGGGCCAGATCACCAGGTCCGGCACGGGCGCGCCCGGATTGCCCCGGGTCAGGTCAAGCGCGACGTCCAGGTGTCGGCGCGCAAGATCGGCATCCCATTTCAGGTGCTGTTCGGCATGCGGCTGGACCAGCCGCAGGACAGGCGCATCGGGCGGCGGCGCCGGCACATCCGCCAGCCGAACCGAACCCCAGACCCACAGACCGGCCACCATGGCCGCCGCCGCCCCGCCGCCCCGCCACCGGAACGCCACCGGCAGCGCCGCCGCCACCGCGGCGATCAGCGTCAGACCGTTCGCCCCCACATGGGCCGCCGCCTGCATCACCGGCGTCCCGATCCAGACATGGCCGGGCAGCGCCCAGGGAAAGCCGGTCAGGACGACCCCGCGCGCCGCCTCGACCGCCGTCAGGGCCAGCGCAAAGCCCATGGCACGCGCGGCAACACCTTGCAATCGCGCGGACATCCATCCCGCGACCGCCCAGAACAAGGCCAGCCCGAAAGCCATCAGGACCACCGCAAGGGGCGCCATCCAGCCATGCCGGGGGGCATCCACCAGAAACGGCTCGACGATCCAGGAAAGGCCAAGCCCGAAGTGGCCGGCCCCCGCCCAAAGCGCCAGTGCCGCAGCCTGCCGCGGCGTCGCGGCCCGGGCAACGGCAAGCGTCAGAACGGACAGGGCGGGCAGCGCCAGCCACCAGAAGGACAGCGGCGCCTGTCCGGTCGCCGCCACCGCGCCAAGCCCGAAGGCAGCGCCCCGCAGCGGCCAGCCCGACAGGGGCAGGCTGGCCAGGGGCAGCGCCCTCATGCCCCTTCGGCGACCGCCGGGGCGGGGGCAGGCTCGGGCGCGGGGACCTGCGCGGCAGCGCCGGGCAGCCGGATGCGCAACCGCTTGATGCGCCGCGCGTCGGCGTCGATCACCTCGAACTCGGCGCCGCTTTCATGCGGCACCACCTCGCCCCGGGCCGGAACCCGGCCGGTGCGCAGGAACACCAGGCCGCCGACGGTGTCGATATCCTCATCATCCTCGCCCACACGCAGCCGCAAGCCCATGGCGGCCTCCAGCTCTTCCAGCGGCGCGATGGCCTGGGCCACGAAGACGCCGGGCTTCTCGGACTTCCACAGGGCGCCCTCGTCCTCGTCGTGCTCGTCCTCGATCTCGCCGATCACCGTCTCGATCAGGTCCTCGATCGTCACCAGCCCGTCGACACCGCCATATTCGTCGATGACCAGGGCCATGTGCACCCGCTCGCGCTGCATCTTCTGCAGCAGCACGCCCACCGGCATCGAGGGCGGGGCATAGAGGATCGGGCGCAGCAGCTTCTTCAGCCCGAACCGGCCACCGGTGCCGAACCCGTGCGTCAGGGCCAGGTCCTTCAGCAGCACCAGACCCTGCGGATGGTCCAGCGTGCCCTTGTAGACCGGCAGGCGCGAGAAGCCATGCTTGCGGAACACCTCGACCAGGTCGTCGCGGCCGATATCCAGCGGCACGGCGATGATGTCGACCTTCGGGATCGAGACGTCGTCGACCCGCAGGCGGCGCAGGTTGGCCATGCCATGGGCGGGGGCGGCCGGCCCGCCTGGCGTCGCGACGGCCGGGCCTTCCGGCACCGGCGCGGCGGGCTGTGCGGGGCCCAGCACCTTGAGAAGTCGGCTGATCAATCCCCGCTGATCGCTGCGGCCCCGTGGTCGGGGCTGAATCTGCGGAGGCTCGGCGGTTTCGGGATCCGGCGCGCGGCGCGCTGCCGTAGATCCGTCGCTGGTACTGCCCATGGGTCCTTTTCCGTCTGGTGGCGCCGTCCGGGCGCCTCGGTTCGTGCTCGCGGTCAGATGGGATCACGCATAGGGATCGGCAACCCCGAGACTGCGCAGAATACGCACCTCGGTGCCTTCCATCAATTCCGCATCCGACTCGGTCTCATGGTCATAGCCCAGCAGATGCAAGGTTGCATGAACGATCAGATGCGTGACGTGGTCCGCCATGGCCTTTCCCTGCGCGCCCGCCTCACGCGCGCAGGTGTCCCAGGCGATGGCGATGTCACCCAGCACCCAGGGGTCACCGGCCTCGCCCGGCAGGGGGCGGGCGGGTTCACGCCCGACATTCCCGTCCGACAGGTCCTCGGAAGGCCAGGACAGCACGTTCGTGGGCGCGGGCTTTCCCCTGAAATCGGCGTTCAGCGCGGCGATGCGGGCATCGTCGCAGCCCATCAGGCTGATCTGGAACCCCTCGGGCGCCAGCCCCCGGTCGGCCAGAACCGCCCGCACCGCCCCTTCGGCCAGCAGTCCAAGCCCGGCGGTTTCCCACCGGGCATCCTCGATCACCGTATCAACCAGCGGCTCCATCGTCGGCCTCATAGGCCTCGATGATGCGGGCCACAAGCGGATGGCGCACCACATCCTTCGCGGTGAAGTAGTTGAACGATACGCCGCGCACCCCTTTCAGGATGCGCTCGGCATCGGCCAGACCGCTCGCCGTGCCGCGCGGCAGGTCCACCTGCGTGCGGTCGCCGGTGATCACCATGCGGCTGCCCTCGCCCAGGCGGGTCAGGAACATCTTCATCTGCATGGTGGTGGCGTTCTGCGCCTCGTCCAGCACCACGAAGGCGCCCGACAGCGTGCGCCCGCGCATGAAGGCCAGCGGAGCGATCTCGATCCGCTTTTCCTCCATCAGCTTCTGCACCTGCTTCTGCGGCAGGAAATCGTTCAGCGCGTCGTAAAGCGGCTGCATGTAGGGGTCGATCTTGTCCTTCATGTCGCCAGGCAGGAACCCAAGCCGCTCGCCCGCCTCGACGGCCGGGCGACTCAGGATGATGCGCTCGACCGCCCCTGAGATGAGCATCGTCACGCCCACCGCCACGGCAAGATAGGTCTTGCCCGTCCCCGCAGGCCCGATGCCGAAGGCCAGTTCGTTGTCGAACAGGTTCTTGACATAGGCCTTCTGCGCCTCGGTCCGGGGTTCGATGGGCTTGCGCCGGGTGCGCAGTTCGTACTTGCCACCCTGGAACATCTCGATCTGCTCGCCGTCGGCGGGCATGGCCGCCACCGGCCGGCCCAGACGGATGGCGCCGTCGATGTCGCCGGCGACCACGCCCCGCCCCGCCTCAAGCCGGGCATAGAGCGAGCGCAGCACCGCGGCGGCCTGCTCCCGTGCGCTTCTCTCTCCGATGATGGCAAGCCTGTTGCCCCTTGGCAGGATGTGCACCCCCGTCTGGTGTTCGATCTGCGCCAGGTTGCGGTCATACTCGCCGCAGAGCGCCTTCATCAGCCGGTTGTCGGGAAATTCCAGAAGCGTTTCCACAACATCATCGGCGGCGGTCGGGGGGGTCAGCGCACTGATGCCCAATGGGGTCTCCTTGTTGCAGGGCCGTAAGGCGAATCTGCGCCCGCATCCGGGCGCTGGCAAGCGGCATGTACCGCATGATCCGAAGATGGCGCGGAAACGTGCCGGTTCGATGACAAACCGGGCAGATCGTCGGGCGGCAACGATGCGCCGCGCGAAGCCTGCCGCGATGCGAAAGGGCCGCAGCGCTGGCTGCGGCCCCCGACCGAAGATTTCGACATGTGGTGCCCTGCGGCGACCTGCATCAGCGACGGCTGGTGCCCGGCACGTAGTCGCGAATACCGGCGTCGCGGGTCTGGTAATCCTTGACCACGGCGCCCGGCGGGAAGTGGTTGTTGCAGACCGGCAGGCCCGACACCGGATCGTAGCGGGGCGTCGAATAGCCCTCGACCCCATCATCCGCGATCCAGTTCTGGCAGCCGTCCGGGTCGTAGGCGATGGCGAACCCGCCGTTGCGCAGGCTGATGTTGTCGCGGCCCGTATCGCGGGCCGTGGCGATCACCGTGTTCGGATTCTCGACATAGGGCGTCAGGCCGCCTTCACAGGCGGACAGCGCGAGGGCGCCCAGAAGCGCCGCAGGGGCGAAGCGGATGTTCATGTTTTTCACCACCGGTAGCAGACGACTTCGACGCGACGGTTCTTTTGCATACCGGCCGCCGTGGAATTGGTGGCGATCGGCTGACGCTCGCCATAACCGATCTCGCGCTCGACTACCGCGCCGACCGACCGGGCGACCTGCGCCACCGAACGCGCACGGCGCTCGGACAGGCGCATGTTGTACTCATCCGAGGCGCGGCTGTCGGTGTGGCCGTAGATCGCGTAGCCAAAGGCGCCCGCCGTCTGGAAGAAGTGCTGCAGCCGGGCGCGGCCGTGGGCCGTCAGGTGGTGGCTGTCGGTCGCGAACAGCGTGTCGGTGTTTTCCACCAGGCAGGTGTTCTTTTTCAGGCAGACCGGCTTGCCCGTCTTCGGGTTGCGCCGCGGCACCATGTAGCCTTCCAGGCCACCGTCCGCCCACCAGTGCATGCAGCCGTCGTCGTCGATCCAGGCGCCCCATTCGATCACGCCGACCTGGCGCGGCTTGGTCTGGGCCTCGGCGGGCACCGCGCCCACGGCACAGACCGCCAAGGCTGCGGCGGCCATCGCACCCCGCATGGCCGTAGTCATTCCCCTGATCAAGGCAGCACCCCCGGAAGCTTATTTGGACACTATATGATGTTGAGGAAAATTTTGGCACCGCAGATGGCAGGTTGTAAAGCAGAATATGGCGGTATCGGGGCCGCATCGCCCTAATTGTTGCGGATACGTCGATTGTGCGGCCCGTCGCGGCAGCATTGGTGACGCAACGGAAACGTCAGAGTCAGGCCAGCCGGTCCGCTGCCAGCGAGTTCGGCGCCGAAGCCCTTATGCGTACCCGCACAAGTTGTCCTGCGGCGCCCTGCGGATCAACCACATGCACCGCGTGCAGGTGTTCCGACTTGCCAACCCATTGCCCCGGCATGCGACCCGGCTTTTCATAGAGCACGGTTGTCTCGCGTCCGACCATCCCCGCCTGCGCCGCCTGCTGCTGCGCGGAGACGAGCGCTTGCAGCCGCTGCAGCCGGTCGTCCGCGATCTCTGCGGCAACCGGGGCCTTTTCCGCCGCCGGGGTTCCCGGCCGCGCCGAGTACTTGAAGCTGAACGCGGCCCCGAAGCCCACGGCCCGGATCAGCGCCATCGTCGCCTCGAAATCCGCATCCGTCTCGCCCGGAAAGCCCACGATGAAATCCGACGACAGAAGGATGTCGGGCCGGGCCGCGCGGATGCGTTCGACCAGGCGCAGGTAGTCCGCCGCCCGATGCTTGCGGTTCATCGCCTTCAGGATCCGGTCCGACCCCGACTGCACCGGCAGGTGCAGATAGGGCATCAGCTTGGGTTCATCGCCATGCGCCGCGATCAGGTCGTCGGACATGTCGTTGGGATGGCTTGTGGTATAGCGGAGACGGTCGATCCCCTCCACCTGCGCCAGTGCCCGCACCAGCCGGCCAAGGCCCCATTCGCCGCCCTCGCCCGCGCCGTGCCAGGCATTGACGTTCTGCCCCAGCAGCGTGACCTCGCGCACGCCCTGCGCGGCCAGCCGCTCCGCCTCGGCCAGGATGCGGGCGACCGGGCGGCTGACCTCGGCGCCCCGGGTATAGGGCACGACGCAGAACGCGCAGAACTTGTCGCAGCCTTCCTGGACGGTGACAAAGGCGGTGGGCCCCCGCATCATCCGCCGTTCCGGCAGGTGGTCGAACTTGTCTTCGGGGGGAAATTCGGTGTCGATGGCCCGCCCGCCGTCCGCCGCCTGTCGCATCATGCCGGGCAGCCGGTGATAGCTCTGCGGCCCGACGACCAGATCGACCAGCGGCATCCGCCGCACGATCTCGGCCCCCTCGGCCTGCGCGACGCAACCCGCCACGGCGATCTTCATCGCGGGATTGGCCTGCTTCAGGGGTTTCAGGCGCCCGAGGTCGGAGTACAGCTTTTCGGAAGCCTTCTCGCGGATGTGGCAGGTGTTCAGGATCACCAGGTCCGCGCCCTCGGCGCTGTCGGAGGCGACATAGCCCTCGCCACCCATGACTTCGGCCATGCGCTCGCTGTCATGCACGTTCATCTGGCAGCCGTAGGTCTTGACGAACAGCTTCTTCGGCGTGGTCATGGCAAGGTCCGGTGTCAGGATCAGCCCGGGGTTCTACACCTTCACCACCCGCGCGGCAACCAAGGCGCCGATGCGGGTTTGACCGCAGGGAAAAATTCAACGATTCTGGGGCATGACGCGAAGGATCGCGCGAAACGGGGGCAACCGATGCGGCACGACAGCCTGACGGCCTATCTGGCAGATGCCGCGGGACGCGGGGTCAAGGGCCCGCTGGCGCTGATCATGGCCGAGGACGGGACCGAGCTTGACGGCACCATCGCCCACCACCTGCGCGCGGGGTTTGCCGAGGTGGCGCTGCTTGCCCCGGCGGGGATCGAGCCGGCGCAGCCGGAACTGCCGCGCCTGCATCTCGTCCGGCTTGATGTCCATGCCGAGGCCGCGATGACCAGGGCGGTCAACGCTGCCATCGAGGCGCTGCCCGGCCGCTGGATCTACTACGGATACAACGCCGAATACCTGTTCTTTCCGTTCTGCGAGACACGGAATGTCCGGGAACTCATCGCCTTCCATGCCGAGGAGCGGCGCGATGCCTTCCTCGCCTATGTGATCGACCTCTATGCCGGCGATCTGTCGGCCTATCCCGACGCGGTTTCGCCCACCGAGGCGCTGCTCGACCGATCAGGCTACTATGCCCTCGGGCGGCCCGATCCTGCGAACCACAACCATCCGAAGGAACGTCAGCTGGATTTCTTCGGCGGCCTGCGCTGGCGGTTCGAGGAACATGTGCCCCCCGCGCGGCGCAAGATCGACCGCATCGCGCTGTTCCGCGCCAAGCCCGGGCTGGCCCTGCGCGAGGATTTCACCTTCACGGACGAGGAATACAACACCTACGCCTGCCCCTGGCACAACAACATCACCACCGCCGTGATGAGCTTCCGCACCGCCAAGGCGCTGCGTTCCAATCCGGGGTCCAAGTTCGACATCCGCGATTTCCGGTGGCGCAACTCGACTGCGTTCCAGTGGAACAGTCAGCAACTGATGGACCTTGGCCTGATGGAGCCCGGCCAGTGGTTCTGACCGGTTCCTGAAGGGCACCGCCCCCGACGCCGGGGGGCGGGCCAAAGCGCCCGGCAGGTCAGCCCTCGGGGTCGATGATGGCGCGCGCCGTCTCGGCCACCCGGCCTGTCGCGCGGCGCATGTCCTCCCTCAGGTCGGCAGCGAGGTTTTCGGCAAGCACCTCTGCGCGGCCGCGCTCCTCGTCCAGCACGCGGCGGGCCTCGGCCAGCAGCGCCTCGCGCGGTGCCGCAAGGGTCCGCCGTTCGGCATCCGTCACGGGGAAGGCCGATGCCAGCGCCGCCCCCGCCCCCGCCGCGACGGCGGCGGTGGCCAACGGAAAATCCTCGGCCATCCGCGCCAGCATCTCGCGCACCGTATTGGCCTGCCGTGCCTGGAAGGCCGCCTTGCGGGCCTGCGCGATGCGGTCCTGGGCCGCCTCGGACAGACCGTCGAGATCCTTGCGGAACACCCGGGCAAGATCGGCCGCCCGGTCGGCCAGCACCTGCGCCCGGTCGCGGGCGATGTCGGCCGCCGGGGCCAGGGCCCGGGCCGCCGCGCGGTCAAGCACCGCCAGTGCCTCTCGGGCGCGCTTGCCGATCCCCTCGGCCTCGGCCATCCAGTCGTCGCGCGGCGCCGGGGCCGCGCGAGGATCGGGCGAGACAGGTCCGCCCTCATCCTCCCACCGGCTGATCGCCTCGAACTTCGTTCCGGCCAGCGGATCGGGGGCGGGTGCATCCGGGGCGCGGCGGCGGCCGAAGGCAAGGCACGCGACCCCCGCGAGCATCAGCGCGACGCCCGCAGGGTTGTCACGCACCGCCCGGTCGACCGCGCGCAGCGGCGGCCCCGCATGGCGCCGAATCGCGGCCGCACCGTCGGACACCAGGCTGTCGAGGTTCAGCCGGTCGCGCAGAGCGGCAACCGACGCGGCCAGTTCCGCCCGGTCACGGGTGACGCGGGCCTCGATGGAATGCGGGTCTGTGCGATCATCAAGCATCTGATTTCACCATTCGTTCAAGGGTTTCCACATCCCGCGCAAGACTGCGAAGGATACGCTGCGGAGCCAGGTTCCGGGCCGAAAGGCGGCGCAGGCCGAGGCTGGCGCACAGCACGGCAAGCGCGGCAAAGCCCGCTGCGGTTGCCGCAGCGGCCGCCGCCGGTGACAGCCCGGCAGCGACCAGTCCGGCCCCGATTGCCGCCGCAGCGGCGATCAGCGCGACCAGACCCAGCACGACACCGGCGACCACCAGGGCGACGCCGGCGGCGGCCGTCCGCACGGTGCGCGCGGCCTCGGCCCGTGCCAGCGCGATCTCGCCGCGGACCAGCCGAGACAGGTCGGCCAGAACGCGGGCCAGAAGGTCGGCCAGGGGATCGCGCGGCACCGGCATCAGGCCGAGGTCTGCGGCAGGCGGCGGGTCGGTTCGGCGCGCAGCAGGCGCACGAGCGCAAAGCCCGCAAGCGCCGCACCCACGGCGCAGGCGCCGGGATGGCGGCGGGCAAAGGCGCGGGCGTCCGTCAGCAGTGTCGAGACGTCCTGCCGCGCGATCCCGCCCGCAACATCCGAGATGCCGCCCGCGAGCGTGTTCAGCGACCGGGCCTGCAAGCTGTCGGGCGCCGCGTCGGACGCGGCGTTGCGCAGTCCGCTGGCCAGCCGGTCGCCCGCATCGGACAGCGCCACCTTGGCGCCATCGGCACGCTTCACCGCCGCATCCCCCACGACATGCAGCGCCTCGACCGCCTTGTCCTGGGCCTCGGACACGGCCGCGCCCGCGGCGGCCCGGGTTGCCATTGCGGCAGCGGCGATCTTTTCGCCCGCGGCGTGGCGCAGTTCCTCGGCGGTGGCGGTCCTGGATTGGTCCTTCATTGCGTTCTCCTTGCGACAAGGCGGAACCGCCCCGCGCAACGCGCGCGCAGCCGCGATCCCGGGTGTGGGCGGTTTGGGGCGCCTGCGCGTATCGCGCAAACGGCGCATCGTTCATGAATCTACAACGCGCGAAGGGCGGCCCCGGTTCCCGCGCCGAACGGTCGCATCACAGGATCGGGCGGGTCTCCTCGCGCTGATCCGTCAGGCCGGCGATCGCGGCAAGTCGCACCGGATCAAGCAGTGTCAGCCGACCCTCGGCCCAGATGGCCAGCCCGGCCCGGCGCAACCGGGCCATGGTCTTGTTGGTATGCACCAGCGAAAGCCCCAGGGCATCGGCCAGATCCTGCTGGCGGAAGGGCAGGGGCACGGTCGCATCCTGCGCCAGACCGACCGCCGCCAGCCGCCGCCACATCCGCATCAGCGCCCAGGCGACCCGTTCGATGGCGTCGCGCTGCCCCAGCGTGGCGATGGTCTCGCCCAGGAAATGCTCCTCGACCGCCGCGATCCAGGTCAGGTCATAGGCGCGCTCGGGCTGATCGCGGAACAGTTCCCACAGCCGCGCCCGCGAGAAACTGCACAACGTCATCGGCGCGGCGGCCTGCACGGTGTGCTTGCCCTCGCCCATCAGCCCGGCCTGCAGCCCGACGAAATCGCCCGGAAATACAAAGTTGATCACTTGCCGCCGGCCGTCCTGCAGCAGCACCGACCGCGTGGCCATGCCGGACAAGACCGTGAACAGCCGGGGCGACATCTCGCCCTCGTGAAGGACGATGTCGCCGCGCTGCGCGGTGATCTCGCCGGCCTTGAAATCCTGCATGAAGGCGAGTTCGGCGGTGCTGAACGGCACGAACAGCCTGCGCTGTCGCAGCGGGCAGAGGGCGCAGTCGGTGGCGGGCATCGGGCATGTCCTTGCGTCAACTATGTCGCAGTTTAATGCGCGGGGGCCCGAACCGGTTCCATATGCGCGTTCAACATGGCGGAGGTGTGGAATGGGCGTGCGGACCTATCTGGTGGCTGAGCCTGTCGCGCTGATCGCGGAGGATCTGGCGGGCAGCATCCGCGAGTGCGATGCAACGGCCGAGATCATCATGGCGCCGCCGGGGCCGGGGTTGGCGGCACTCGTTCCGGAAGGGACGGCGCTGCACATGGCGTTCCTGCACCTCGATCTTGCCGATCCGCAGGCGCCGGTCATCCTCGGCGCGATGCAGGCACGGGGTGCGCGGGTGGTGCTGCTTGGCCAGACGGCGGGCCCGGAAACGAACGATCTGGCGGTGCTGGACTTTCCCTTTGCGCATGACAGCGTCGCGCGGGTTCTGTGCGACCGGGCGCAAACGGCCCCGGGCGTGGTGCCCGGGGCCTGAAATGCAGCGTCAGTCCAGGCGCTGCACGATGTTGTCGGCATAGGCCTCGACAAGGGCACGATAGGCCTCGGGCGTGTCGATGGTCGATACCACGACCGGCGTGCCGTCGGCGGCGACCATCTGCGGTGCCCCCTGCAGCGACAGCGACAGGTCATAGACGTTGTCGTTGCGCCCATCGGTGGGGTCGGTCACGATCACCCGTCCGACCAGCACGGCATCGGACAGGTTGTAGGTGCGCTCGAACGCGTTCGCGAGTTCGATCTCGCGGATCAGCACGCGGATCTTGGCGCCTTCCTCGGCGGTGCGGTCGACGATCCGGGTCAGGATCGCGGCCTCGAGGTCGGTCTCCAGGTTGACCCAATAGGCCGCGGCCCGCTCGTTCTGGATTGCGGTGATGTCGGTGACCACTTCAACCTCGGCCACGCGTTCGACGCTGGCAAGCGCCGAACCCGTCATCGCGGCAAGCGCTGCGGCAAGTGCGGTGGTGCGGATCATGGGATCCTCCTTCCTCTGCGTTTCAGACGGCCCGGTCTGCCGGGCCTCGTGCATGCGAAACGCAGGCCACCCCGCCGGGGTTCCCCCGCCCGCGTCGCGGCCGGGGGAACGTGGCGTCACGCCGCCAGGGGTTCGGTCGAGGCAAAGAACATCGCCTGGCTGACCGCCGAGCGAACCTGATCCTCGGTGAAGGGCTTGGTGATCAGGAAGGCCGGTTCCGGCCGCTGGCCCGTCAGCAGACGCTCGGGGAAGGCGGTGATGAAGATCACCGGCGTATCCGCGAAACGCGCCAGGATGTCGTTGACCGCATCGATCCCCGATGAATTGTCGGCCAGCTGGATGTCGGCAAGAATCAGGTCGGGCCGGTCCCGCAGGGCAAGCGCCACCGCCTCGTCCCGGGTGCGCGCCGTCCCGGTCACCTTGTGTCCGATTCCCTGCACGATATCCACGATGTCCATCGCGATGATCGCCTCGTCCTCGATCACCATCACCCGGCCGGCGACGGTGCTTTCCATCTCTTCCACGGCCACCGCGATCAGGTGCGTGGCCTCGTCGGTGTCGATCTGCATGATCGCCGCGATGTCGCGATGGCTGAACCCCTCGATGACATGCAGCAGCAGCGCCTCGCGAGAATGCGGCGTCAGGCGGGCCATGTGGGCCTGCGCCCGGGCCGACATGGCGCTGTCCGGATCGCCCAGCGGCGCCCCGGCACTGGCCCAGACCAGATGGAACGCATGGAACAGCGCCACCTTGGGGTCGTCGGCGGCCTGCATGACCTTCATGTCCTCCAGAAGCGCCTCCAGCGTTGCTGCCGCGAAACGGTCGCCGCTGTCCTGACTGCCGGTGATGGCGCGGGCGTAGCGGCGCAGGTAGGGAAGGTTGCGGGCAATGGCGGCCGTCAGGCTGTCGGCGTCGGACGCACTCATCATGTCGCTCCTGATTTTTTTGCGTGTCGTGCGGAACCAACGCGGATGTGGAGCGTTCGGTTCCGGGGGAAGCGTGGAAAGGTGAAAAAATTGTCCGGGGACATATCTGACAAGGCCGAACGGCCAAACCGGGGTGCGCGCAACGTCGCGACGCCCCTGGCACGCGAGATCGACGAGAACCTGAAGCGGGTCTACCAGGCCGCGCTCAGCGAGGAGGTCCCCGACAGGTTCCGCCTGCTGCTGGCGCAGCTGCGCGAGAAGGAGGGAAAATCGTGACGGAAACCGCTGCGCCGATGCACGATCCGCGCGATGCGATCGCCGACCACATCCCTGCCCTGCGCGCCTTCGCGATGTCGCTGACGCGCAACCATGCCGCCGCCGATGACCTGGTTCAGGACACCATCGTCAAGGCATGGACGCGCTTTGACAAATTCTCGCTGGGCACCGATCTCAAGGCCTGGCTGTTCACCATCCTGCGCAACACGTTCTTCTCCGACCGCCGCAAGCTCGGGCGCGAGGTTTCGGATCCCGACGGTTTTCACGCCGGTTCGCTGTCGGAAAAGCCGCATCACGATTCCCGGCTGGCGATGGGCGAGTTCATGCGCGCCTTCCACCAGCTTTCCGCCGAACACCGCGAGGTGCTGATCCTTGTCGGAGCCAATGGGTATTCCTACGAAGAGGCCGCCGCGATGATGGGCGTCGCCCGCGGCACGGTGAAAAGCCGCGCCAGCCGCGCCCGCGTCCGGCTGTGCGAGATCCTGGGAATGACCGGTCCGGGCGAGGATCTGGCCGCATCCGACCGTGCCACCATGGCGGTCGTCCTGCGATCGGGGCTCAGCGCCGCATGATCCCCGACGCCGCGCGCGGGCCCCTGCCCGGTCGCCTTGGAACACGCCTGGTCATGGCCGTGGGCCTGGCGCTGACCCCGCTTGCGGTGCTGGCCTACCTTCAGGCCGAACGGGTGCAGGCCGAGGCGCGCGCCCGCGCCGAGGTGGCGCTGCTGGGCCAGACCCAGCTTGCCGCCGGCCCGCTGGTGGACATGATCGGCACCACCAAGGCGACGGTGCGCGCGCTGGCCGCGGTGATGCCCGCGCTGCTGGGGCAGAACGACGCCTGCATCGCCACGTTCCGCAGGGTCGTCGAGATCGAGCCGGGCATCACCTTCGCCGGTTTCGTGCCGATCGTCGGGCCGGTGACCTGCGCCTCGACCGGGCAGACCCATGTGCTGCCCGACACCCCCGAACGCCGCCAACTTCTGGCAAAGCCGCGCCCGGTGATGACCGTCAATCCCAAGGGTGCGGTGACCGGCGAATCCGTGATGATCTTCTCGAACCCCGTCACCGGGTCCAATGGCGCGCTTCTGGGCTTTGTCTCGGCCTCCGTCCCGCATCGCGCGCTTGACTACATCCCCTCGATCTCGGGCGACGGGAACAAGTCCTCCACCCCCGAACCGCTCGCGCTGATCACCTTCACGGGCGAGGGCACGGTTCTGACGGCCGCCTACGGGATGGAGTCGCTCGAACATCGCCTGCCCCGCGATATCGACCTGACAAGCCTGACGCGGCAGGGCGCCCACACCTTTTCCGGCCGGACGCCCTCGGGCGATGCGCGCGCCTTCGCGGTCGTCCCGGTGGCCGAAGGGTCGCTCTACGTCCTCAGCGCCTGGTCGCCCACGGTGGCCATGTCGGGCACCCTGGGCGGCATCCTGCCGCTCTGGGTGTTTCCCTTCCTGATGTGGCTTGCCAGCCTGCTGGTCGCGTGGATCGCGGCCGAACACCAGGTGCTGCGCCATGTCCGCAGCCTGCGCCGCTCGATCATCGCGTTTGCGGGCGGCAGCCGGTCGGTTGAGCCGCCCGGTCTCGACCGCGCACCGAACGAGCTTCGCGACGTCGGCGAGGCCTACGAGCGGCTCGTCGAAAGCGTCCTGCATGACGAGGCCGCGCTCGAGGACATGGTCCACCAGAAAGAGGTGCTGCTGCGCGAGGTGCACCACCGGGTCAAGAACAACCTGCAGCTGATCGCGTCGATCATGAACATCCAGATGCGCAAGGCGTTCAGCCCCGAGGCGAAGCTGATCGTCAAGGGCCTGCACGACCGGGTGATGAGCCTGGCAACCGTTCACCGCGAACTCTACCAGACCAGCGGCCTGACCGATGTGCGGGCAGATGAGCTGCTGTCCACCATCGTCGCGCAGGTGCTGCGCATGGGCGTTCTGCCCGGACGGCAGATTCTGCCCGAAACCGATTTCGACGCGATCCGGATGACCCCGGACCAGTCGGTGCCCCTGTCGCTGGTGCTGACCGAGGCGCTGACCAATGTGCTGAAGCACGCAGGCCGCGACGAAAGCGGGCAGGTGCGCCTGTCGGTCTCGCTCAAGCGCGCGGGTGACGGACGGGCGACGCTGCGGGTGGCCAACAGCGTGGCCCAGGAGACCGCGGAACGCACCGTTCCCCCGTCGGTCGACAGCACCGGCCTTGGCGCGCAGTTGCTTGCCGCCTTCGCCACCCAGCTTTCCGGCGACCTCGCGATCAACAGCGACCCTTCGGGCTTCTCCGTCGTCATCGAATTTCCGCTGAAGGCGCTCAGCGAGGCCGAACACCGTTTCGCAGAGACCTGACCCCGTGCGGAACCGTCCCGGGGCGTGCCGCGTTGCATTGCGCAGGGCCCGGCGCGGGCCGCCGCCCCGGGGGACCCGACAGATGGATTGCAGACCGATCGCGGCGGCGGGCACCGGCGCCCGCCCGAAGGTGCTTCTGACCGCGCAAGAGGCCTATCCCGAATTCGAACGGCTCTTTCTTTCGGCCCGCACCGAGATCTGGGGCAGCTTTCTGGTGTTCGATCCGCAGACCCGCCTGCGCTCGGCCGAGGCGCGGCAGATCGGGGCCACCTGGTTCGACCTGATCGAACACACGCTGCGCCGGGGCGTGTCGATCACCATGGTCATCAGCGACGTCGATCCGGCCATGCGCGCCGCCATGCACCGCGACACCTGGCGCGCCGTGCGGCTGTTCCATGCCGCGGCCGAACTGGCGGGCGCACATGACCGCCTGCGCGTCATCCCCGCGATGCACGCCAGCGAAACCGGCCTTGTCCCGCGCCTGCTGTTCTGGCCCGTCATCCTGCGGCGGCTGCATCGCACTGCCGCCTGGCTGAACCGCCTTTCGCCGGCCGCGCGCGTCGCGGTGCTGCGGGAAATGCCGGGCGTGGCACGGCGGATGCGGATCGGCACCGGCGGGCGCGTGCGGCCGCGGTTCTGGCCGGTGCCCCGGCTGTTTCCCGGCACGCATCACCAGAAGCTCGCCGTGTTCGACCGCAGCACGCTCTACATCGGCGGCCTTGACCTGGATGAACGTCGCTACGACAGCCCTGACCACGGTCAGGCCCCCGACCAGACCTGGCACGACATCCAGCTGCGCATCGACGGCGGCCCCGCGGTTCAGGCGGCCCAGGACCATCTCGAAACCTTCCTCGGCACCATCGAGGGGCGCGACGCGCCGCCGCCGCAATCGGGCCTGCTGCGCACCCTGTCGCGCAAGCGCAGGTTCCAGCCCCTGCACCTCGGCCCCGAACCGATGCTGTCGGAACTGCGCGATGCCCATCTCGCGGCGGTGGGCGGCGCGCAGCGGCTGATCTATCTGGAAACCCAGTTCTTCCGCGACCGAACCCTGGCCCGCAGCCTGGCCGATGCGGCGCGGCGCAAACCGGACCTCTCGCTGATCCTGATGCTGCCGGGCGCGCCCGACGACCTCGCGTTCCGGCGCAAGACCGGCATCGACGTGCGCGGCGGCGAGTGGCTTCAATCGCGCTGCATCCGCACGCTTGTCTCGGCCTTCGGCGCGCGGCTGTTCGTCGGCTGCCCGGCGCAGCGCCGCCGCTGGGCCAGCGATCACCCCCTGGGGCGCGACGGCCTGCATGGCGCGCCGATCATCTATGTCCATGCCAAGCTGTCGGTCTTCGACGACCGGACCGCCATCGTGTCCTCCGCCAACCTGAACGGGCGCAGCATGAAATGGGATACCGAGGCGGGCGTGCAGCTGGACGATCCGGCAACGGTGCGGGCGCTGCGCCACCGCGCCATGGCGCACTGGCTGCCGCCCGATGCCGCGCCGGGCTATCTGGACCCCGCCCGTGCCGTGCGGCTCTGGCGCGACCTCGCGCTGCGCAACGCCGCCCTGCCGCCCGAAGCGCGCAGCGGCTTTGTCGTCCCCTATGACCTGCGCGTGGCGGAACGCGACGGCCACGCCGTGCCGCTCCTGCCCGAGGAACTGGTCTGACGGCGGCGCGGCATCAGCGCGCCGCGACCGCCCGCGCAGCCGCCGCCGGGCCAAGCCCGGTTCCCAGGACCCGCGCCCACAGCAGCAGCGGGATCGCCACGATGCCGCCGATCGGCCCCCAGACCCAGATCCCGAACAGCAGCACCACGAACACCAGCAGCGGGTTCAGCTCCATGTTCCGCCCGACAAGCGCGGGCGTCACGAACTGCCCCTCGATCATGTTCAGCCCCACGAAGGCCGCCGCCGGGGCCAGCACCATTGCCCCGTCGAAGGCCCCGATCCCCGCGAA
Organism: Paracoccaceae bacterium; assembly: GCA_019454225.1. Lineage (NCBI taxonomy): Bacteria > Pseudomonadati > Pseudomonadota > Alphaproteobacteria > Rhodobacterales > Paracoccaceae > Paracoccaceae bacterium. The sequence continues at coordinate 4,014,077 of CP075370.1, forward strand.
CAGCAGCGCCACCGTCAGGATCGCGGGGCCGAGATAGACGACGAAGTTCAGGATGAAGGCCACCGTGCCCCACAGCGTCGCCCCCGGCAGGCCGATGACGTGCAGCGCCACTGCCGTCGCCAGGCCGAACACCGCGTTGATCGCCGTCACCGTCAGGAAATAGCGCGACACCGAATGCTCGGCATCGCGCAGGCGCGTCGCCGTCACCGCCCGGTTCGACGGCTCCGACAGGCGGCGGGCCATCACGTCATAGATCGACGCCCGGCTGAGCAGGAAGAAGAACAGCGTCCCGGCAAAGGTCAGCACCTGCGCCGCCACCTTGGGCGCCAGCATCAGCGCATCGGTCATCGACGGGATCGGCATCTCGGACGCCGCATCGTTGGCCTCCGCGCCCGGGGTCGCCGACCCCTGCGAAAGGGCGTCGGCCACGTTCTGCGAAAACTCGGGCAGCCCCTGCGTGAAGCTGCGGAACGACGCGACGATCTCCTGCACATCGCGGAACACCTTGGGTGCGGCCTCGATCAGCTGCATCACGATGGGCTGGAACGTCAGCATCAGCCCGATCAGGATGACCATGGCGAACAGCAGGCTGGTCAGCGCCCCGAAGGCCGGCGAAAAGCCGAAGCGTTCCCAGAAATCCGACACCGGCGACAGCACCACGCCGAAGGCGAGTGCCAGCACCATCGGCGCCGTCAGGTCGCGGGTCGTGACCATGGCAAAGACCACGGCCACCGCGCCCATGAAGATCGTCGCAAGCTGCGCCAGCCGTTCCATCCGATGCCCCCCGGGGTCGCCACAGGGCGGACCTTTGCGGATGAACGCGCGCCCCGCCCCTGCGGTTCCCGGTTTTGTTTCCCGGCCCGTCCGGAACCTTCACCGCAACCCGCGCGTTCTGTCTGCATAAGGCAAACCGAAAGGAGATCGCCATGAACTGGGATACCATCGAAGGCACCTGGAAAGAGATGTCCGGCCGCGCCAAGGCCAAGTGGGGCGACATCACCGGCGACGACTGGGCCAGCATCAGCGGGCGCCGCGAGGAAATCGTGGGCCTGGTGCAGAAGACCTACGGCAAGGCCCGCGACGAGGCCGAGCGCGAGGTCGATGACTGGTTCCGCCAGCTCTGACCGGCACCGCGATCACGGCCGACGGCCCCCGGGTTCCCACCCGGGGGCCGTTCCGCATCGACAGGTTTCGCATTGACCCGCGCCGCGCGTGTTTCAGCCGCCGTCCCCGGTCGCCGCGCCGGGCGCCGTCCGCCCGATCACCCGCAGCGACAGCGCCGCCTCCTCGATCTCGTCGCGCAGCGCGGAAAGCGGCCCGAAGGCCGGATCGCTGCGGCCCAGGGCCTCCAGTGCGGCCGTCACCTTGTGGGCAAGCCGCCACTCTCCCGCGATCAGCGTCTCGAACGGTTCCGCACCCGCACCGCCCCGGCGCCGCAGCCAAAGGTCTGGCCCGGGGCTGACCATCGCCTGCCGCAGGCGCAGCAGCGACGCACGGCGACGCACGACGATCGCCCGCAGGCGCGGATCGCGATTCTGCTCGGCCCGTGCCGCCAGCGCCGCCAGCGAAGCCTGCAGCGCCGCAACAAGCGCGGCGCGGTCGGTATACCCCTTCATGTCATCACTTTATTGCAATTCGGGCGCATCGGCAAAACCCTCTGTCGCCCCCCGTTGCCCGGGATCCCATCCTGTCCGCAAAAATGACACATCGCTGACCATTCCGCCCGCGGCAGTGGCGGCCCGGCAAGGTGATGCCGGGCCGCACGTGATCAGCTCAGATGCCGCGTCTCGGCCAGAAGCGCGGTCAGCTCTTCGTGCAGGTCGGCAATCACCTGGCGGTCGGGATCGGGCAGGCCCGCATGCAGCGCATTCTCGTAGGCTTCCACCACATGGGCCTCGCCGCGACGGACCTGCGCCATCACATCCTCGTCGATCTCGTCAAGGAAGGCGCGCGTGGCCACCACCGCACGGTTGATCGTGCCCATCAGCGTGCCGTCCTCGTCGGGCTCGATGCCGCCCTTGCGCAGGATGCCCGCCAGGATCAGCGCGTGACGCTGGTGCAGGCCCAGAAAGCGCTCGGCCACCGGGCGGAAATGCGGCTCGGCCTTTTCGGCCATCTTGTCGAAACCCGCCGCCGCATCGACCGTGCGCTCATGCGCGATCACCACGACCGACATGTCGGGCGCCGTCGGTGCGGGGTCATCCCCGGCCAGCCCGGCAACCGGACCCATCAGCGGATCGACAAAGGGAAAGGTCGTCATCGGAGGTCTCCTTCTGGATAGGGTCCATGCAAGACCAACGCGCGGGCGGGGGCAGGGTTCCGCCCGCCAGTGACCGCCGGCGGGAATGATCCGGAGGGTCCGCCGAATTCCGCCGCCTTGCGGGAACCGGATCGGACGCCGGGCGTTGGGTAACCAGTGGCAAGGACGCCTCTTGAACCAGAAGGAGAAACCCATGCTCGGTTGGGCACTTACGTTCCTCGTGGTCGCGCTGATCGCGGCGGTCCTTGGCTTTGGCGGCATTGCCGGGGCCTCTGCCGGGATCGCGCAAATCCTGTTCTTCATCTTCATCGTGCTCTTCGTGGTCGCGATGATTGCCCGGGCAGTTCGCGGTCAGCCTCCTATCTGACCGCCCATCCCCAGGTCCCGCTGTCCGGGACGGAAAAGGCCGCAGGTTCCCTCCCTGCGGCCTTTTTCATGTCCGACGGATGCTCCCGCTCGGCGCATCGCAGCCTGCCCATCCTCGCGAAACACCTTCCCGCACAGCTTCCCGGCCCCCTCCCCGATCCGCCGCCGCCGTGCATCGCAGCACCCCCCGCACCCGGCCCCGGCCTCGGCCAATGCCAAAAGGCCCGCGCGGGTGCGCGGGCCTTTCCGTTCGATCCCTGCCGGGCAGATCAGCTCTCGAAGGCGGGCAGCTCGGTCAGCTGCTCCTTCGTCATCGGCACATAGACGCGGATCGTATCGCCATCGGTGTCCCGCAGGATGTCGATCTGGTCCAGCGACAGCGACACCGGCTTGGCGCCGATCCCCAGGAAACCGCCCACGTCGATGACCACCTCGGTGACCTCGCCGGCCTCGGTCAGAACCAGGTTCGACACCGAACCCACGTTGTTCTCCTCGGCGTCATAGGCGGTGGCCCCGGTCAGCATCTCCGAGGTCAGCTGCGTCCGCTCGACGGCCGCGAAGCCCTCCCGCTGGATCGGCTCGCGCATCGCCGTGCCGTCCGTGACCGCAGTGACCGGGTCGTCGGCGGCAGGCGCCTCGGCGGCCACGCTGTCCGCGGGAACCGTCATCGGCGCGCCGGCGGTCGTCCCCTCGGGGGCCATCGTCATCTGCCATTCCGGCGCGCCTTCCAGCATCGTCCGGTCGGCGTTCAGCACCAGGAACCAGTCGTCGGGGTCGTTCTCGGTCGCGTTGTCCGGCACGAAGCGCAGCGCCGACATGTCCACCGCGACCTCGCGCGCGCCCATGCCCAGAAAGCCGCCGATGTCAACCAGCACCGCCTCGACCTGTCCGTCGCGGCTCACCACCAGATCGCCGACCGATCCGATGTCGTCCCAGTTGTCCTGCAGCCCGGCATAGCCGTCAGCCTCGATCGTGCCCTCGACGGCATAGATGCGCGCCCCGATCAGGTCCGAGGCATGCACCTGACCCGGGATCGCGTCGGCCATGAAGGGCGACGGCGCCGCGGTGTCCTGCGCCAGCGCAGGCACTGCTAGGACGGCCATGACGGCCGTCGAAATCATGAGATTTTTCATGTGGTTCTCCTTGCGGATGATGGATGGGCCAAGCGGCCTCTGCATACCCAACGCCCCCGGCGCGCGTCCGGTTCCCCGTCCATCGCGCCTTGCCGCAGGGAACCGCCGCGCGCCCGCCGGGGTTCATCCGGCACCTGTCCCTCCCAGCCAGCGAGCGTGCCATGACATCCGCTTCCCCCCGCCCTGCCACCCCGGCCGGTCTGTCGCGCAGCGTGGCGCTGGTGCTCGCAGGCGGGCGCGGCAGCCGCATGCACGACCTGACCGACCGCGAAAGCAAGCCCGCCCTGCATGTCGCCGCGCTCCACCGCATCGTCGATTTTCCGATCGCCGCCGCGGCCCGCGCGGGCCTCGGGCAGGTGATCGTCTCGACCGGCCACTGCCCCGGCACCCTGGCCCGGCACCTGGCGCGGGTCTGGGCGCCCGCCTTCCCCGGCGGCCTCGTGGTCTGCGACGGCCCGCAGCGCACCGCCGACGCCCTGCTGGCGCTGGCCGGGGCGGACGAGGTGGTGATCCTGCCCGGCGACCAGGTCCATGATCTCGATCTCCGTCCCCTGATCGCACATCACCGCGCGGCGGGGGCGGCCGTCACCGCGCTGGCCGGCAGCCCGTCCGGCCCCACCGGCATCCACGCCGTGTCAGGGCCCTGGCTGCGGGCCCTGCTGCGGCGGAACCCGGCGGCGCCCGAGAACATCGCGCGCCACATCCTTTCCGCCGCCGCGGCCGACGGCCCCCCGGCCGTCCGCCCGCCCGATGCCGCCTACTGGCGCGACATCGACACGCTGGACGACCTGCGCCGCGCCGCGCTCGACTTCGAGCGTCCGGTTCCGCCCTGCCTGCGCCCGCTGGTTCCGGGCATCGCGCCCCGCAACCTGCCCGACGTGGCCGCACCCCGCAGCCGCTTCGGCGCGCAACTCACCCTGGGCGGCATCCGCCTGCTGTCGCCGCTGCTGCATCCCGCGCAGCGCAGCCGCTGGACCGTGCTCGACCGCAGCGTGCTGATGCCCGGCGCCCGCGTGGCCACCGGCGTCCGCCTGACCCGCTGCATCGTCGCCTGCGGCACAGCCATCCCCGACGGGCTGGCGGTGGGCGAGGATCCGGCCGAGGATTCCCGCTGGTTCCGCGTCACGCCGGAGGGTACAACCCTGGTCACCACCGCGATGCTCGCCCGCCGCGCGGCCGACCGGCCCCTGCTGCATGCCGTCATGCTGCCCCGCGGGATCGGGCCGCGCCGCACCGCCGTCCGCCCGGTCGGCCCCACCCGCTGACCCGCGCCGAACCCTTTCACGAAAGCCTCCGATGCAGTTGTTCTCCTGCCCCGCCTGCGGCGCCCGGCTGTTCTTCCAGAACCACACCTGTCTAGCCTGCGGTGCCGCCGTGGCGCTCGATCCGGTCGCCGGTGCGCTCGTGCCGCCCGACCGGCCCTGCGCCAACCGGCTGTCCGCCGGGTGCAACTGGGTCGCGGCGCCCGATGCCGATCTCTGCCTGTCCTGCGCGATGACCCGCACGATCCCCGATCTCGGCCCGCCGCAGAACGCCCACCACTGGCAAGAGGCCGAAACCGCGAAACGCTGGGTGCTGACGGGGCTGCTGCGGCTGGGATGGTTCGGTCCCGCCGACCCCGGCCCCCGCCCGCTGTTCGACATGGTGGCCGAAGATACCTCGGGTGGCGCCGTGGCCGTCACCATGGGGCATGCCGACGGCATCATCACCCTGAACGTGTCCGAGGCCGATCACGCCCGCATCGCGCTGCGCCAGGCCGAACTTGGCGAGCCCTATCGCACGGTGATGGGCCACCTGCGCCACGAGATCGCGCATTTCCTGCACTGGCGCCTGGTCGGCGACGAGGGCTTTGCCAGCGGGTTCCGCGCGCTGTTCGGGGACGAGCGCGCCGACTACGGCGCGGCGCTTGCCGCCCACTACGCCAGCCCTGCCGCGACCGGTGACAGCTTCATCACCAGCTACGCCACCGCCCACCCGCATGAGGACTGGGCCGAAACCACCGCCCACCTCCTGCACCTTCTGGATATCTCCGACAGCTTCGCCCAGGCGGGCCTCGCGATCGACGGCCGGGCGCCGCTGCCCGATCCCTATGCCATGGCCGATACCGCCCGGATCATCGAACAGTCCGGCGCCATCGGTCTGGCGCTGAACCACGTCAATCGCGCCATGGGTCTTGCCGACCTCTATCCCTTCGTGCTTGCCGCCCCGGTGCGCGACAAGATCGCCTTTGTCCACCGCGCCCTGAACCGGAACGCCTGATCGCCGCGGGAACCCGGAAAAAAAAGCCCCGCACCAGGGTGCGGGGCAGGTCGGGGCAGGCAGGCGGTCGTCAGGTCAGCGGCTGGCGGGGTGCAGGCCACCCTGCGCACCGTCCGCCGCCAGCGTCGATTTCGGGGCGTGCGGATCGTGGCGCCGTTCCTCGATGCGGGCCTTGCTCACCAGCGCAAAGATGCAGACCGATAGCAGCGTGCCAAGCGCCAGCAGCGGCACCAGAAAGTCGATGTCCATGATATCCTCCGACAGGTCAGGGGCGTGATCGCTCTGCCTCCACAACGCCCCGATGGCCCGCCCGGTTCCACCGCTCCCCGACACGGGGTCGCCGGTCATCGCGCCGCCGGTCGGGAACCGTGGCGCGTGTCGCGCGTTCCCTCTGCACAAGGACTGCGCCGCCAACCGGATGCCGGTCCGCCCCTTTCGAAAGGATCACATCATGCGCGGTGTTCTTGCCTGGGCAATCGGCATCCCGATTCCGATCATCATTCTTCTCTACCTCGTCGACGTGTTCTGACCGGCCTCCCCTCCCCGGTTCCGGAACGCCGGCCCGGCGCGCACCCCGCGCCGGGCTTTTTCATGCCCCCGGCGCCGAACCACCTGTCCGGACAACGTGTCGGGACGGATGCCATACGCGAAACCGACGCCCGCGGGACGGATGCCATACGGCATTTTCCCGCCTTTCCAGTGCCTTGCGTCACATTCGCCGCACCCTGTCCCGACCCGGTGGACAAGCGCCCCACCGCACGCCAAAGTGCGCCCCGACGCAACGCGCTCAGGGGGGTCGGATGGCACAGGCACGCGAAAACCACCGCGAGGACGTGGCAGGCCGCGCCAATGTCGAGGATACGCCCGAGCTTCTGGCCTACTACGACGATCTTGACCGTCTGGGGGCCGGCGCGCTCTGGACCGTCGCCAACAAGATCGAACCGTGGGAACCGAAAAGCGCTTCTGTTCCAATGCTTTGGCGGTATGCCGACCTGCGGTCGCACGTCCTGCGGTCGGTCGATCTGGTGACCCCGGAAAAGGCCGGGCGGCGGGTGATCTACCTGCGCAACCCCGGCCGCGACGACGTGGCCGCCGCCGTGGGCTGGCTCTATGCCGGGCTCCAGGTCATGCACCCCGGCGAGGCCGCCTCGGCCCACCGCCACTCGGCCAGCGCCATCCGCTTCATCATGGAGGGGACGGGCGCCTACACCATTGTTGACGGGCACAAGATGTCGTTGAAAAGAAACGACTTTGTTCTTACCCCGAACGGCACCTGGCACGAACACGCGGTCGAACCCGACGGCACCACCTGCATCTGGCAGGACGGTCTGGACATCCCGCTGGTCAACGCGCTCGAAGCGAATTTCTACGAGGTCCACCCCGCCCTGCGCCAGGCCGTCGCCCACCCGGTCGACGACATGACCGCCACCTGGGGCAACCCCGGCCTGACCCCCTCGGCCGTTCCATGGGGCCGCGACTACAGCCCGATGTTCAAGTACGAATGGGAACCGACCTATGAAGCGCTGCTGAAATATGCCGCTGCGTCAAAGGGTTCCGATTTCGACGGAGTGATGATGGACTACGTCAACCCGGTCACCAACGGCCCCGTGATGCAGACCATGGGCGCCTCCATGCAGCTCCTGCGCCCCGGACAGGCCACGCTGGCGCACCGCCACACCGGCAGCATGCTCTACCATGTCGCCAAGGGCGCGGGGCATTCGGTGATCAACGGCAAGCGCTTCGACTGGGCCGAGCGCGACATCTTCTGCGTCCCGTCCTGGGCCTGGCACGAGCACGCCAACGCCTCGGAAACCGAGGACGCCTGCCTGTTCTGCCTGTCCGACCTGCCGGTCATGCGCGCGCTTGGGCTCTACCGCGAACAGGCCTTCGGCGAGAACGGCGGCCACCAGCCAAGACTCTGAGGAATATATGAAACTTGTCAGCTACCGCGCCAACGTCGAAGCCGCCGCCAGCCTTGGCGCCCTGGTGGAAGGCCGCGTGATCGACGTCGTCGCCCTGGGCGCCGCCTTTGGCGAGGACATGCCCGACACCATGCTTGGCCTGATCGACGCGGGCCCCGATGCCCTGCGCCTGCTGTCGGGCATGATCGACGAATGCGGCGGCCACTATCCGCTCGGCTGCGCCACCGACCTGGCCAATGTCCGCCTGCTGGCCCCGATCCCGCGCCCCCGCAAGAACATCTTCGGCATCGGCCTGAACTATGTCGAACACGTCGCCGAAAGCGCCCGCAGCCTGGACACCGCGCGCGATCTGCCGAAGCAACCGGTGATCTTTTCCAAGCCGCCGACCACCGTGATCGGCCCGGATGATCCCATCCGGCACGATGGCGACCTGACGCAACAGCTTGATTGGGAAGTCGAACTTGCCGCGATCATCGGCACCACGGCACGCCGCGTGGCCAAGGCCGACGCCCTGCGCCATGTCTTTGGCTATTCGGTGATGATCGACGTCTCGGCCCGCGACAACCGGCGCGCGGGGCAGTGGATCTATTCCAAGGGCATGGACAGCTATGCCCCCTTCGGCCCCTGCATCGTCACTGCCGACGAGATCCCCGATCCCCAGGCGCTCGACCTGTGGCTGACGGTGAACGGCGTGGAAAAGCAGCGATCGAACACGCGGCAGATGCTGTTCCGGGTGGACGACCTGATCGCCGACATCAGCCGGGGCATCACGCTGGAACCCGGCGACATCATCGCCACCGGCACGCCCGAAGGCGTCGGCGCAGGTCGCAGCCCGCAGGAATGGTTGCGGCCGGGCGATACGGTCGTGGCCTGCGTCGAAGGTATCGGGACCATCCGCCACCCGGTCATCGACGCCAGAGGCACCTGATATTCCCTTGCTTTCTTCGCCGGACCACGGTCCCGGCGGTCTGCCCGCCCCGCCCAAGCCCGAGGTTCGCCCATGACACCCTTCACCGCCGCCGTCGCCCAGATCGCCTCGATCCCCGGCGACAGCCTTGCCACAGCCGAAAAGGCCGCCGCCACCCTGCGCGCGGCCGCGGCCGCGGGGGCGCGGCTGGTCGTGTTTCCCGAGGCGCTGCTGGGCGGCTATCCCAAGGGCGCATCCTTTGGGGCACCGGTCGGCATCCGCAGGGCGGAAGGGCGCGACGCCTTCCGCCGCTACCACGAGGCGGCGATCGACCTCGACGGACCCGAAACAGCCGCCATCGCGGCCGCCACCGCCGAGACCGGGGCCTTTGCCGTGGTCGGCGCGATCGAGCGCGACGGCGGCACGCTGTATTGCACGGCGCTGTATTTCGACGGCGCAAGGGGTCTTGTCGGCAAGCACCGCAAGCTGATGCCGACGGCCGCCGAACGGCTGATCTGGGGCTTCGGCGACGGGTCGACCATGCCCGTGTTCCAGACCGATTTCGGCACCGTGGGCGCCGTGATCTGCTGGGAAAACTACATGCCCGCCCTGCGGATGCACATGTATCATCAGGGCGTGACGCTCTACTGCGCACCCACGGCGGACGACCGCGACACCTGGTTGCCGACCATGCAGCATGTGGCGCTCGAAGGGCGCTGCTTCGTGCTGACGGCCTGCCAGTGGATCACCCGCGCGGCCTATGGCCCCGACCACGAAAGCGCGCTCGGCGACGACCCCGAGACGGTGATGATGCGCGGCGGATCGGCCATCGTGTCACCCCTTGGCCGGGTTCTTGCCGGCCCCGATTTCAGCGGCGAGACAGTGCTTTACGCCACGCTCGACCCGGCCGAGATCGCGCGCGGAAAGTACGACTTCGACGCCACGGGCCACTATGCCCGCCCCGATGTCTTTCAGCTGACCGTGGATACCCGCCCCAAGCGCGCGGTGAGCGAGATCTGATGCGCTTCGACCTGGCCAACCACGACGCGGCCTTCGGCTACAAGCTGATGACGGCCACGATCACCCCGCGTCCGATCGCCTGGGTCACCACGAAAAGCGCGGCCGGCGTGGTGAATGCCGCGCCCTACAGCTTCTTCAACGCCATGGGCCACACACCGCCCACCCTGGTGCTGGGGCTGATGGCCGACCCTGCGCGCGGCTTCAAGGATACCGCCCGCAACATCCTGGACACCGGCGAATTCGTGGTGAACCTGGTACCCTACCGGCTGGCCGAGGCGATGAACCTGACCTGCATCGACGCCCCCCCGGAGGTGTCCGAGATCGACCTGGCGGGCCTGGCGGTCGCGCCCTCGACCCATGTGAAGCCGCCGCGCATCGCGGAAAGCCCGGTGTCCTTCGAATGCACCTCGTTCTCGACGCTGGTGACCGGGCCGCACCAGTGCATTGTCGTGGGCCACATCCACGCCATCCACATCGACGACGCGGCATTGATCGATGCGCAGCGCGGCCATGTCGATACCGCCCGGCTGGACCTGATCGCCCGGATGGGGGGCGCAGGCGCCTATGCCCATGCGCCCGAGGTGTTCACGCTGGACCGCCCGAGATGGGCCGACCGCAACGGCTGATCATCCCGACGCCCCGAGGAACGCCCGCGTCTTCCGCATGACGTGGCGGGCGACGGCGGCGCTGCCCCGCGCCGCGCGCAGCGCCGTCATCGGCACCTCGAGCGCCAGCGGTATCCCCGGCGGCAGTGCCGCAAGCACCGGCCGCAGGTCGATCTGCCCCTCGCCCGGCGGCAGGCGCTCGGCCCGGCCCGCGTGCAGCAGGTCGTCGGTGGTGTAGGCCGGCAGCACCGGCGCATCGCACAGGTGCGCAAACGGCAGGCGGCCGGGCGGCAGCGCGGCAATGTCGGCCAGCCGGCTGCCCGACCGGTCGAAATGCAGCATGTCCACCAGCACGCCAAGGTCGGGATGCCCGGCCGCCGCGACCACGCGGGCGGCGGTCGCTAGGTCGGGCACGTCCGTCCAGGGAAAGAACTCGAGCACCGCGCGCAAGCCATGCCCGGCGCAAAGATCGGCGAGTCGCGCAAGGTTGTCCGCCAGCCGCGCATGATCGGGGTCATAGGGCGCGCAGATGACATGGCGCGCGCCAAGCTCGGCCCCTGCCCGCAGGAACGGCTGCAGCGCGGCCGCGTCGAACCCGGGCGTCAGCCGCACGAACTCGATATCCAGCACCGTCAGGCCGGTGTCGCGCAGCACGGCCAGGGTTTCGCGCAGCATCGCGGGGTCATCCATCAGCGGATAGCCGGGCGAGGTGTCGGTCACGCGGATCAGCCGCAGCCCCACCATGTCGAACCCGGCCCCGGCCGCGACCCGCACCATCTGCGGCGGCGGCAGGTCGATCACGGTCAGATGCGCCAGCGACAGGGGCGGGTTCATTGCACAGGCTCCAGCCGACCGGCGGCATGCAGGGCGGCGACATGGCCGAAGGTCAGCGCAGGCCCCAGGTTGATCCCGCCCGCCGGATAATGCCCCCCCATGACCGAGGCCATGTCGGCACCCGCCGCAAAGAGCCCGGGAATGACCGCGCCGGTGGCATCGGTGACGCGGGCATGGGCATCGGTCGCCAGCCCGGCGAAGGTGCCAAAGCTGCCGGGGACAACCCGGACGGCCAGGAACGGCCCCCGGTCCAGCGGCGCGACGCAGGGGTTCGGGCGATGATCGGGGTCGCCCTGCAACCGCATGTAGGGCGTGCTGCCCCGGCCGAACGCGGGGTCTTCACCGCGCGACGCATCGGCGTTCCATGCCGCCACCGTCGCCGCCAGCCCGTCGGGTTCGATCCCGCAGGCGCGGGCCAGGTCCGGGATGGTGCGGCCCTGCCGCAGATAGCCCGACCGCAGCCAGTACCCCAGCGGAACCGGTGCCGGACGCGAGATGCCCAGCCCGTAGCGACGCTGGAAGGCCCGTGTGCAGACCAGCCAGGCGACCGGCGCCCGACGCTCGGGCGTGGCCGCCAGCAGGGCAGTGACGAAATCGTGGTAGCCCAGCCCCTCGTTGCAGAACCGCCGCCCGTCGGGCAGAACCGCGATGATCCCGGGTTTTCCGCGTTCGATGATATGGGGGAAGGTGCCGACGGTGCCGTCCGGGTGGCGCACCTCGGACACCGGGCACAGCGCGGCGGGGCTGGCCAGCCCCTGCGCCTGCACCCCGCCCACAGCCTCGGCCATGCGCAGCCCGTCGCCCGTGGCCGACGGCACCGCGAGTGTGCGGTGCCACGCGGGCGCCGGGAACTGGGCATTGCGGCGGGCCTGATCATGCGGGAAACCGCCCGCCGCCAGCACCACGCCGCGCGCGGCGCGCACCGTCACCTCGCCCGGGCCCTGCCGCAGGATGGCGCCGCTCACCCGGCCGTCATCGGCGGTCAGGCGCAACGCCGGGCTGCCGGGCAGCAGCATCACGCCCGCGTCCACCGCCGAACGGATCAGCCGCGCGACAAGCGCATTGCCGTTGCGCAACTGCATCCCGCGGCCGTGGCGCAGCAGATCCCAAAGGTGCCGGGTGAAGCGACCGGCGACATGGGAAAGGGCCGCAGCGCTGCGCGTCATTGTCAGGAAGGCCCGCAGGTCGGCGCCCGCCTGTATGGTCATGCCCATGAAGGCGGTTTCCCGCATCGGCCGCCGCAACAGGGCGATCAGCGGACCAAGGCCGCGCCCGTCATAGGGTTCGGCAATCACCGAACGCCCGGCAACACCTGCGCCGGGCAGATGGCCATAGGTATCGGGAATGGCAAATCCGCCCTCGAAGGTCAGCGCCGTCCGCGTCTCGAAGAATTCCACCATCCCCCGGCCATGGGCCAGGAAGGCATCGACCCGCGCGGCGTCGAACCGGGCCCCCAGGACGGCCTGCAGATAGGTGCGCGCCGTCGCCAGGTCATCGGTGATCCCGGCGCGTTCCGCATGCGGGTTGCCGGGCACCCAGATCCATCCTCCGGACCAGGCGGTCGTTCCGCCCAGAACCGCATCCTTCTCGGCCAGCACCACGCGCAGCCCGTGATGCGCCGCCGTCACCGCCGCCGCCAGCCCCGCCGCGCCCGAGCCGATCACCAGAAGGTCACAGTCCACCGGAGCGGTCATCGCACGGCTCGGCGGAAGAAGGCCGATGCGGGCGCGGCATCGGCGATCCGGGCCGCCGCCTCGCGCAGCGGGGCGGCCAGGGCATCGCGCTGCGCCGCCCTCAGCCGGACGGCGGGCCCGGCGATGGACAGGCAGCCGATCGCAGGGGTGCCGGGCGACTGGATCGGCACGGCGATGGCGGCCATTCCCGCAAGGAAGCAATCCACCGCATCGGCATGCCCGCGCGCCCGGGCTTCACCGATGATCGCCATGAGGTCGGCAATGCCGATGCGGCTGCCCGGTGCCGCGCCCTCGGGCGGGGTCAGCCCCTGCCTGGCCACCAGCGACAGCGCCTGATCCTCGGGCAGGCTGGCCAGCCAGGCCCGGCCGGTGGCGCTGTAGGCCAGGCTGACTTCGGCGCCCTGGTCGCGGGCGGGATCGTAGCGCAGGCCATGCGTCGCGCCCTGCGCCACCGCCACCCAGACCAGATGCGGCGGGTCGGCAACCGACAGCCGCACCAGTTCACCGCAGTCCGCAGCCAGCCGGTCCAGCACCGGCTGCGCCAGATCGGTGACGCCGGCCCTGCCCAGCCACGACAGGCCGATGGCCGCCAGCCGGATGGTCAGCGCATAGTCGCCGCCCGCCTGACGCTGCTGCACATGGCCAAGGCGGATGAGGTCGTTCAGCAACCGGTGCGTGGCACTGCCCGGCAGGTCGAGCGCCGCCGCGACGGCACCGACCGACAGACCGTCGGGGTGCCGGGACAGAAGGTCCAGCACAGCCAGACCCCGCTCAAGACCATTCGACATGGGCACCCCAGATTCGGACCAATGTTCCAATACGGAATTTCATTCCAATCTGCAATCCCCTTTGCGGCCCGTACAGCGCCGGATAGCATCGGCGCCATGCGGGAACTCACGCTGCGGCAGATCGAGGTCATCCGGGCGGTGATGATGGCGGGCACCATCCAGGGGGCCGCCAAGCTGCTGAACGTGTCGGCCCCCGGCATCAGCCGCCTGGTCCGCCACACCGAGGATCTGATCGGGATGCGCCTGTTCGAGCGCAAGGCGGGCCTTTTCGTGCCTGCCCCCGAGGCGCATGCCATCTTCGAGATGATCCATCAGGTGTACCGGCAGGTCGAGAACCTGACCACCGCCGTGTCGTCGCTGCGCAAGGGTGCCGATTACACGCTGGCCTTCGCGTCGGCGCCCTCGATCGCGCAGTTCATCGCTGCACGCGCGATTCGTGGCATGCGCGCGCGGTTTCCCGACCTGTTCATCGACCTGAACATCCTGAAGATCGAGGAGACGCTCGACTACCTGCTGCTGGAGCGGGGCGAGTTCGTTGTGATGAGCTCGCCCCTGGACAATCCCGCAGTGGAAAGCCAGCCCCTGGTCGAGGGGCGCGTGGTGGCCATCGTGCCCGAGGGGCATCCGCTGGCCGCACAGGAGGTGATCTCGGTTCACGACCTGGCGCGCGAGGCCTTCATTGGTGTCGATCCGGAAGACCCCTATGGCGCCTTGCTGGCCCAGCCGTTCCGGGCCGCAGGGATCGCGCTGCGCTACTCGATGCGGGGCCGGTTCGCGCAGACCACGGTCAGCCTTGTGCGGCACGGGCTGGGCGTCGCGGTGATCGACGAGTTCTCGGTGGCCGAGGTCTACATGCCCGGACTGGTGCGCCGCCCGCTGAAGGAACCGGCCAGCGTCACCGCCTATGTGCTGCAGAAGAAGGGACGGCAGCTGTCCAGCTTTGCCGATTTTGCCATCGAGCGCTTTCGCCGGGAACTGTCGCAGGCCCGCGCGCGCGACACCTGGGATCCCGCCCCGAGAATAACATGATGTTCACAAGTTCGCACTCGCGGTATTTGCGGTTATGTTTCGATCCTGTCAAAGTCCTGTCATGCGGCCCTTCACGGCGGGCCGCCCATATCCGAGGGAGGAACCCATGAAACAAACGCTGATCGGCGCGGCCCTTGCGCTTGGCCTGGCCGCCCTGCCGGCCCTTGCCGAATACCCGGAACGCGAAATCCAGGGCATCATCCAGTGGGGTGCCGGCGGCTCGACCGACACCGTGTCGCGCGCGATCACGCCTCATGCCGAGGCGGTGCTGGGCGGCAAGATCGTCATGCAGAACGTCACCGGCGGCGTCGGCGCGATCGCGCTGAACCAGGTGGCGAATGGCGAGGCCGATGGCTACACGCTGCTGTTCGGCGCCGAGAACCCGCTGCTCTACAAGGTGATGGGCCTGGGCGAGAAGGACTATTCCGACTTCATCCCGATCAATGTGATCGCCCGTGGCGTGCCGCTGCTGGTGGCGCGGCCGGATGCGCCCTTCAACACCTTCCCCGAGATGATCGCCTACATCAACGCCAACCCCAAGGCGGTGAAGTTCGGCTCCACGGGGCCGGGGGGCCTGCCCTCGGTGGTGACGGCGATGATCAATGCCAAGACGCCGATCGACGTGACCTTCATCCCCTATGACGGCGACGGCCCGGCGCTGACCGCGCTGATGGGCGGGGCCGTCGACGTGATGCCCGCCGTCCTTGGCGCGGCCATCGAGAACGTCAAGGCGGGCAAGATGAAACCCATCGCCCTGTTCGACACCGAACCGGCGCCGCAACTGCCCGAGGCCGCCACCATCGTCTCGACCAACCCGGAATTCGCCGACTTCCTGCCCTGGGGTCCGTTCTTCGGCATATTCGTCAAGAACGGCACGCCGGACGACGTCGTGGCCAAGCTGACCGCCGCCTATGCCGAGGGCGCGACATCGGCCGACTTCCTGGCCCTGATGGACGGTCGGGGGTTCAAGATGATGTCGCTGTCCGGCGCCGAGGCGCAGGATTTCCTGAGCCGCTGGCAATCCACCACTGCCTGGCTGGTGTGGGAAGCGGGCCTTGGCAAGAACGACCCGGCCACGGTCGGCATTCCGAAGCCCTGACGGCCATGTGACCTGATGCGACGCCGCCCCCTTCCTCGACAAGCGGGGCGGCGTTTCCATTCCGGGCAAAGGTGCCCGGGCCAAGGTCGGACCGATCCCGAGGGAGGGGAAGATGGTTTCGCAACACCCGAGGCGCCCCGGCGAACTGGCGTTCAACGCCGCCGTCTTTGCCGTCAGCCTGTTCCTGTTCCATACCGCCTACAAGATTTCCGGGTTCGAGGCGCTTTCGGCCCCCGGCACCGTTCCGATGGCGACGACGGGCCTGATGGTGATCACCGCAGGCATCGTGCTGATTGAATCGCTGCGCAAGTCAGGCGTGACAGGCGAACGGATCGAACGCGATATCCTGCCGCTGCCGGTGATCGCGACGATCCTGCTCATCGCGGCCTACGCGCTGCTGCTGAAGCCGCTGGGGTTCCTTCCGACCTCGTTCCTGTTCCTCGCGGCGATGATCCGGATGCTGTCGGGCCGCGGCCTCGTCTGGACGTTCGGCATCTCGGCCTTCTGCGTGATCCTGGTCTGGGTCGTGTTCCGGCTGGTGTTCTCGGTCCTGATGCCTGCGGGCATCGTGCCCGAAGCCGAATTCCTCGCCTTCGTCCGCAACCTCGCATCCGGGGGGAACTGAGCCATGGAGATCCTGTCTGCCCTGCTGGTGCCCATGCTGGACCTCAAGTTGCTGTCGCTGGTTGGTCTCGGCACCTTCGCCGGCATCTACATCGGCGCCATCCCGGGCCTGTCGGTCACGATGGCCGTGTCGATCCTGATCTCGTTCACCTTCGCCTGGGATGTGCTGCCGGCGCTTTCGCTGATGATCGGCATCTACATGGGCGGGGTCTATGGCGGGTCGCGCACCGCGATCCTGCTGAACATTCCGGGGGCGCCCTCGGCCATCGCCACGGCGCTTGACGGCTATCCCATGGCCCAGAAGGGTGAGGCGGGCGAGGCCATCGGCATCACCACGGTCATGTCCTTCTTCGGCGGCTTCATCGGCATCCTGGTGCTGGCCCTCGCGGCGCCCGCGGTGTCGGACTTTGCGCTGCGGTTCCAGCCGCGCGACTTCATGCTGCTGGCGATCCTGGGGATCCTGCTGGTGGGTTCGCTGTCGGGGGAAAGCCTGACAAAGGGGGTCTTTGCCGGGGCCCTGGGCCTGATGATCGGGTCGATCGGCCTTGATCCGATGACGATGGAGCAGCGGTTCACCTTCGGGTCGATGCAGCTCATGGGTGGCGTGTCTTTCATCGCCGTGATGATCGGGATGTTCGGCGTGTCCGAGGCGCTGATGCAGTTGCATCACATCGACAAGGCGGCGGTGAAGCAGCGGATCGCGCGGGTGGTGCCCAGCTTCGGCACGGTCCGCAGGTATCTGCCGCTGTCGCTGCAGACCTCGTCCATCGGGGTGATCGTGGGCGCGCTGCCCGGCACCGGTGGCGACATCGCCGCGCTGATGGCCTATGACCATGCCCGCCGCGTGACGAAGAACCCCGAGGTGCCCTTCGGCCAGGGCGCGAAAGAGGGGCTCGTCGCGCCCGAAACCGCCAATAACGCGGCCGTCGGCGGGGCGTTCATCCCCATGATGACACTGGGAATTCCCGGTGACGCAGTGACCGCGATCATGATCGGCGCGCTGTTCATCCACGGGCTGAACCCGGGGCCGCTTCTGATGATCCAGCAACCCGACATGTTCTGGTTCATCGTGGGCGCGCTGTGTCTGGCGAACATCTTCATGCTGATCTTCGGGCTGACCGGGATCCGCCTGTTCGTGAAGATCGTCGAGATGCCGCGCACCGTGCTGGTGCCCGTGATCCTGCTGCTGTCCATCGTGGGGGCCTATGCGGTGGGCAACAGCCTGAACGATGTCTACTGGATGCTGGGTTTCGGGGTTCTGGGCTACTTCATGCGGCTCTACGGCTATACGCTGGGGCCGGTGATCCTGGGGGTGATCCTGTCGCGGCTTCTGGATGACAACTGGCGCCGCGCCATCATCTCGGACCAGGAAAGCCTGCCCCTGCTGCTGAAGGGCATCCTGACAAGCCCCCTGTCGGCGGTGCTGTTGGCTGCGGTGGTGCTGATCGTGCTGTCGAAACTGCCGCTGCGCGGCCTTCTGCGCCGGGGCGCCAGACCATGACCGCAACCGCGACCACGACATCCAGGGGCGCCGCGATGACCGATACCATCCGTCTTGGCCTGATCGGCGACAACATCGCCGCATCGCAGTCGCCGCGCCTGCATCGGCTGGCGGGGGCGCAGAACCATCGGCGGGTCGTCTACGACAGCCTGATCCCGCGCCTTGAAGGAGCGGATTTCGACAGCCTTTTCAACCGGGTGGCGCTTGGCGGCTACCGTGGCGTGAACGTGACCTACCCCTACAAGGAACGCGCGGCCTCAAAGGTCTCGATCGACGATCCGCTGGTGCGCGCGATCGGGGCGGTGAACACGGTGCGCTTTGACGCAGGCGGTCCGAGGGGGTTCAACACCGACCATTCGGGTTTCGTCGCGGCCTACCGCCGCGTGATGGGCGACACCCCGCCGGGGCCGGTGCTGATGATCGGGGCGGGGGGCGTGGGCAAGGCGGTGGCCTTTGGTCTTGTCGCGCTCGGGATGACGGAGATCCGCATCGCCGACCGCGACCTGCCCAAGGCCGAGGCACTGGCCGAAGCGCTGCGGACGGTGCGCCCGGGGCTGCTGACGCGGACCGGCAGCGACGCCCAGGCGATGTCCGAGGGTGCCTCGGGCCTGGTGAACTGCACGCCCGTGGGCATGGTCGGATACGCGGGCACGCCCCTGCCCGCCCCGGCGATGCCGGGGGCGGCCTGGGCCTTTGATGCGGTCTATACCCCTGTGGACACACAGTTTCTGCAGGATGCCGGGGCGGCGGGTCTGCGCATCATCTCGGGCTACGAGCTGTTTGTGGGCCAGGGCGTCGACGCCTGGGCGATCTTTACCGGCCTGCCTCTGGATGAGGCGCAGCTGCGGGCAGACCTTCTGGCGGGGCGCGACGTGTCATGAAAACGGCCATTGCCACCGTCTCGGTTTCGGGACGTTTTGTCGAGAAGCTGGACGCCATCGCCCAGGCGGGGTTCGACGGAATCGAGATCTTCGAGCAGGATTTCATCGCCGCCGACCATTCCCCGCGCGAGGTGGGCGCCATGGTGCGCGACCATGGCCTGGAAATCGCGCTGTTCCAGCCCTTCCGGGATTTCGAAGGTCTGCCAGAGCCTTACCGCAGCCGGGCCTTTGCCCGTGCGGCGCGCAAGTTCGCCCTGATGGACGAGCTTGGCACGGATCTGCTGCTGGTCTGTTCCTCGGTCCACCCGGCCGCCCTGGGCGGCATCGACCGCATGGCGCAGGATTTCCACGATCTGGGCGAGCTGGCAGCGCGCCATGGAATCCGCGTCGGGTTCGAGGCGCTGTGCTGGGGTCGCCATGTGAACGACCACCGCGACGCCTGGGAGGTGGTGCGCCGCGCGGAGCATCCGAACGTCGGCCTGATCCTGGATTCGTTCCACACCCTGGGGCGGGGCATCGACCCCGATACCATCCGTCGTATCCCGGGCGACCGCATCTTTTTCGTCCAGCTTGCCGATGCACCGGCCATCCCGATGGACCTGCTGTACTGGTCGCGACACTTCCGGAACATGCCGGGCGAGGGTGACCTGGACGTGACGGGTTTTCTGAGGGCGGTCATGGCGACGGGCTATGGCGGGCCGCTGTCGCTGGAGATCTTCAACGACCAGTTCCGCGCGGGGCTGCCGCGGCTGGTGGCGCAGGACGGGCACCGCAGCCTGATCCACCTGGCCGACCGGGTGCGCCGGGCCGAGCCCGGCCTGTTGCCCGAGCTGCCCGGATTTCCCGCCCCGGCGCCGGTCGAAGGGGTCGAGTTCATCGAGTTCGCGACCGACCCGGATGATGCCAAATCTCTGGAATTATTCCTGAATTCCAGCGGGTTCGAACCTGCGGGGCGGCATGTGTCGAAAGCCGTCACGCTGTGGCGGCAGGGCGGTGTGAACATCCTTGTCAATACCGAGACCGAGGGGTTTGCGCATTCTGCCTATGTGGCCCATGGGACGACGGTGTCCGAGATCGCGCTGACGGTGCCGGATGCGGAGGGGGCGTTCCGGCGGGCGGTGGCATTGGGGGCCGAGGTGCATGACCAGCCGGTCGCGGCGGGTGAGCTGGCGATCCCGGCGATCCGGGGGGTGGGGGGCAGCATGATCCGGCTGCTGGACCACGGATCGGACCTTGGGCGCATCTGGCAGGTGGATTTCCGCAGCGTGGCGGCGCCCGAAGGTGCGGGTCTGGCCGGGGTGGACCACATCGGTCAGACCATGGCGCATGACGAGATGCTGAGCTGGGCGCTCTACTACACCTCGGTGTTCGACGGGGTGAAGGCACCGATGGTCGACGTGGCCGATCCTGACGGGCTGGTGCGGTCGCAGGCGGTGAGGTCGGGCGCGCTGCGCGTGACGCTGAACGGCGCCGAGGCCCGCCGGACATTGGCGGGGCGGTTCGTGGAGGAAAGCTTTGGTTCGGCCGTGCAGCATATAGCCTTTGAAACAAAGGATATTTTCGGAACGGCGGCGCGACTTGCCGCGCGGGGGTTCCCGGTGCTGCAGATCGGCGCGAACTATTACGACGACGTCGAGGCGCGGTTCGGGCTGGACCCGGCGCTGACGGCGCGGCTGCGGGCGGCGAATGTGATGTATGACGAGGAGCCGGGGGGTCAGTTCTTCCAGCTCTATTCGGCCAGCCGGCCGGACGGGCTGTTCTTCGAGATCGTGCAGCGGCAGGGCAACTATCAGGGCTATGGCGCCCCGAACGCACCGTTCCGCATCGCGGCGCAGAAGCGCGCCGCGCGACCGGCGGGGATGCCGCAATTCTGACGGGCGAATCAGGTTAACGCGCTGATCCGGCGCGGATTTCGGTGTATGGCACCCGTCCAGCAGCCGTCGGTTCCGCGTATGGCATCCGTCCCGACAGGCCGCGCGCGGCGGGCATAGTTAACGCAACGCCCGGACCGGTGCGTCAGGCATTCACATCCACGACGACGCGGCCCTGCACCTGGCCCTTGAGGATCGCCGCCCCGAGTGCGGGCAGGTCGGCCAGCGTGGCGGGCTGCACCATGGCGTGCAGCCGGTCCATCGGCAGGTCGCGGGCGATCCGGTCCCAGGCGCGCACCCGGTCGGCATAGGGGCGCATCACGCTGTCGATGCCCAGCAGGTTCACGCCGCGCAGCAGGAAGGGCACCACGGTTGCGGGCAGCGCCGCCCCCCCGGCAAGGCCCACGGCGGCAACCGAGGCGCCGTATTTCATCTGGCCCAGCACGCGGGCCAGCATGGCCCCGCCCACGGCATCGACACAGCCCGCCCAGGTCTCGGATTCAAGCGGGCGCTTGACGGTTTCGGCCAGTTCGGCACGCGGCACGATCCGCGCGGCGCCCAGGGATTTCAGGTAGGATTCGGTTTCCGGGCGGCCGGTCACGGCGGCGACGCCATAGCCCAGGTTCGCAAGGATCGCGGTCGCAACCGAGCCCACGCCCCCGGCGGCGCCGGTCACCAGAACCTCGCCCTTCGCGGGGGTCAGGCCGTGATCCTCGAGCGCGATGACGGCCAGCATGGCGGTCAGCCCCGCCGTGCCCACGGCCATCGCGTCGCGTGTGGTCAGGCCGGCGGGCAGCGGCACCAGCCAGTCGGCCCTGACGCGGGCACGGGTGGCATAGCCGCCCCAATGCGCCTCGCCCACGCGCCAGCCGGTCAGCACCACCGAATCGCCGGGGCGGTAGCGCGGATCGTCGGAGCTTTCCACGCGGCCCGCGAAATCGATCCCCGGAACATGGGGATAGCTGCGCACCAGGCCGCCGCCGCTGGTCACGCAGAGGCCATCCTTGTAGTTCAGCGTCGAGTATTCGACCGCCACGGTCACGTCGCCCGGGGGCAACCGATCATCGGGCAGATCCTGCAGGGTGGCACGGGTCTGGCCCGCCTCGTCCTTCTCGACCAGCAATGCGCGGAACATCTGCCCCTCCCTGACTGACGGCCCGCCGGTTATGGACAAGGCCGGCGGCGGGTGCAAGGCGCGGCCCCGCCGGCCGGGGCGCGGGCGTCAGGCCGGCCCGTGCCAGTCGATCTGGCAGATCTCGGCGCTGCGGCCGTCGAAATCCCAGACGCGGCCATGGCTGCGCACGCGGCCCCGGGTGGCGGTGGCGATGGTGATGTCGGGCCCCATCCAGTAGCCGGTGTTGGTGACCGTCACGTCGCGGTCGGGATCGGGGCCCTCGATGGGGACGACCTCGCCCTGGATGCGCTTGCCGACGATGAGGCGGCGTTTCTTGCCCTCGGTCTGATAGCTGACGGGGGCGCGTTCGGCGCCCGCGAATTCGCCCACCAGCATCGAGAACAGGCCGGTCGTTCCGCGCGCGCGGCCCGAGAAGATGCGGGTCAGCCCGTCGAAGGCGGCATCGGAGGCCCGGTCGTCGATGAAGGCGGCGGCCTTCCAGTTGCCGCGCGCCATCAGGCCGGGAATGTCGAGCCACATGCCGATGGCGAGGCCGGACAGCGGTTCGTCCCCGAAATGGCCGCTGTCGATGCGGATGCCCATCCAGGCCTGGCAATACCCCTCGGTCGGGGGATGCTTGCCCAGGCTGACGACGCAGGGGCAGAACACCGTGCAGTTGCAGTTCAGGATCAGTTCGCCCTTGATGGCCCAGTCGGTCATGCCGCCCCCCTATCCGCTACAGTAGTCCCGCGCCCACCGCCGCCGCGCAGGCCAGCAGCGCCACGCCAAGTGGCCGGGTCAGGCGCCGCCCGATCGCCAGTTTCTCGGCCGCCATCAGCAGGGTGGCGCCACCCATCCAGAGCAGGTTCATCGTGCCGCCGACAAAGGCCGTGGCCATCAGCGCCCAGCAGCAGCCAAGGCAATGCACGCCCATCGACAGGCCCATCCGGAAGGCCGGGCCGGAACCGGGGCGCCAGCGTTCGAGGAAGAAGGTCAAGGGATGGCGGCAGCGCGACAGGCAGGCGGATTTCCAGGCGGTGAACTGCCACAGGCCGGCACCCGCCAGCAGCGCGGCGGTCAGCGGGCGCGACAGGCTGGCGCCGTCGGGGCCGATCAGCGCGACCTGGGACAGGGCCGATTGCAGCGCCGCGCCACCGGCCGATGCGGCAAGCCAGACCGCGAGGTAGCCCCCGGCAAGGGCCATGGCGGCGCGGTCGTCGGTGGCGCCGGTGGCGGCGAGGTTGCGGAAGGTGGACAGCGCGGGGGCGAAGGTCGGCAGCATCATCGCCGCCGCCATCAGCGCCCACATCGCGAATAGTGCCAGCGGCTGTGCCTGGCCCGCCGCGACGCAGAGCGAGGCGAGCAGGCCCGGCGGGGCGCCATCGGGCAGGGCCTGGGCGCGCGCCATCAGGAACACGCCCGCCCATGCGGCAAGGACCGTGCCGAAGAAGGCGGGCCAGAGCAGGCGCGCGGGGGGCAGCGACAGGGGCCGGGCGGCGAACATGGCCCGACCCTAGCCGCGCCGTCACAGGCTGTCGAGGACGCGGCCCATCACCGCCGCCGTATCGGACCAGCGGGGCAGGGCATGGCCCGCGGCGGTGCTGGCCGCCGCCATGGCGGCGCGGGCGGGCGCGTCGGTCAGCAGGTGGCGCAGCGCGGCGGCGAAGGCGGCGGCATCGTCGACCGGCACCAGGTGGCCGGTGCCGGGGGGCACCGTCTCGGGCACCGCCCCGGCGGCGCAGGTGACGATGGGCAGACCGTGCAGCAGCGCCTCGCCGAAGACCATGCCGTAACCTTCGTAGCGGGTGGCCAGGGCAAAGACCGTGGCCCGGGTGTAGAGCTCGGCCAGGTCCGCCTCGGCCATGCTGCCGCGGAAGGTCAGGCGGGGGCCGAGGGGCGCGGCCTGCGCGGCCAGGGCCGCGCGCACGGCGGGATCGTGGGTGCCGCCCACGATCTGCGCCTGCCAGGGCAGGTCGGCGATGCGCGACAGCGCGTCGATCAGCACGTCATGCCCCTTGCGGGCGGCGATCAGGCCCACCGACAGGATCAGCGGCGGGTCGAGGGGGGCGCGGCGCGGGTCGGGCGCGGCGAAGCCGGGAAGCGCCACGCTGATCGCGGCGGGGTCCACGCCGAAATCGGCGGCGAGGATGCGCGCGGTGTGGGGCGAGGGCACGACGACATGGGCGGCAAGCGCGAGATTGGCGGCCTCGCGCCGCAGCAGCTCGGCCGCGCGGGCGGGCGGCAGGCCGGTTTCGAGACCGAGGGGGTGATGGATCATCGCGACCA
Organism: Paracoccaceae bacterium; assembly: GCA_019454225.1. Taxonomy (NCBI): domain Bacteria; kingdom Pseudomonadati; phylum Pseudomonadota; class Alphaproteobacteria; order Rhodobacterales; family Paracoccaceae; species Paracoccaceae bacterium. The sequence continues at coordinate 4,038,270 of CP075370.1, forward strand.
GCGGCGCGGCCACGGTGGCAAGACCGGCGGTGTCGATGGCACCATAGACGAGGCCATCGAGGATCAGCGGCGCATCCGGCGGCAGGGCGGCAAGGGTGCGCACCGTTTCGGCGGTGTCGGCGGGCGTGGGATCGGGAAAGCCGGCCGGCAGTTCGACATGCGCGACCGGGCGGCCCTGCGCGCGCAGCGACAGCAGCAGGTTCTTTTCGTAGATGAAGCCGCCGGTCTTGCGGTCGATGTCACCGGGGATGGCAAAGGCGGCGGGGCGCATGGGATCACCTGTGCAGCTGTTCGGGCGCAAACCGCAGCAGGACGCGGCGTTCCACCCTGCCGACGGCCGCATAGCCGACCGCGGCAGTCAGCGCCATGACGGCGACGGCGGCCCACATCTGCGTCCAGCCCGAGGTCGAGGGGGTGAGCGCCATCAGCCCGCCCATGCCGATGCCGGTTGCCAGCCATTCGGCCGTGGTGGCGGCCAGGATCGCGGCGGGCAGCGCCATGCGGGCGGCGGCGAAGAAGGCGGGCAGCATGGCGGGCACCTGCACCAGCCACAGACGGTGCAGCGGGCGAGCGGCATAGCTGGCCAGCAGGTCGCGCAACGGCGGCGGCACACGCGACAGGCCCGAGAGGCAGGCGACGAGCGTGGGGAAGAAGATCATCGTGGCGACAATGGCGATGGTGCCGACGGCGCCGCGCCCGAGCGCCAGCACGATCAGCGGCGCGGTGGTCAGGATCGGCACGGCGCGCAGGGCGATGGCCAGCGGCATGGCGACGGCACCGACACCGGGGCGCGCCGCGATCGCCAGCGCCAGCCCCGCACCAAGCGCCAGCCCGGCAAGATAGCCCGGAACGGTCAGCACCATGGTCTGCGCCCAGGCGGCGGCCAGCGTGGCCCGGTGGGCGGCGGCCCCGGGCGCGGTGACCAGCCAGGCCCAGACATCGGCGGGCCGCTTGGCAAAGAACGGGTGCAGGCCCGCAAGCTCCATCGCGGCATGCCACAGCGCGACGGCGGCGACCGCGGCGATGGCAAGGCCAAGCATCCCGCGAAGGGCGCGGGCGGCGCCCGAGGCCGCCGCATGGGCGGGCGGCGGAGCCATCAGCAGCGCGGGCGGCGCCACCGCAAGCCGGGCGCCCGCCGCGCCCACTGCAGCATAGGCCGCAACCGACAGGCCCGCCGCCACCGCCGCCACCGCCCAGAGACCCGCCACGTCGATTTCCCGCATGGCGCGGATGGTCAGCACGCCCAGGCCGCGCTCGGCCCCGGTGAATTCACCCACCATCGCGCCCAGCACGGCCGCCGGGGTGGCGATCTGGAGACCGGCCACCAGATAGGGCAGCGCCGCCGCGGCGCGGATGCGCCACAGTTCATCCAGCCGTCCGCCGCCATAGCTGCGCACCAGATCGAACCAGGCGGCGGGGGCGGCCCGAAGGCCGACCATCAGGGCGAGGAAGGTGGTGTAATAGACGGCAAGCGCCGCCAGCGTCACCTGCGGCCCGGCGCCGGTGCCCCAGAGCGCGCGCAGGATCGGGCCCGTGGCGACCAGCGGAAGGCAGAACACCAGCAGCGCCAGCACGCCCACCAGCCGTTCCACCCGCGGAACCGCAAGGCACAGCGCGGCCAGCGCCACGGCCACAAGATTGCCCGCCACGAATCCCAGGGCCGCGTTCTGCAGGGTGATCGCCGTGGCGCGGACCACGAGCCCGGCATGCGACGACAGCCAGCCCGCAACCTCGACCGGACCGGCGATCATGGCGAGGCCCGCAAAGGCACGGGCCGCGGTTTCCCACAGGACGAGCGTGGCCAGCCCGCCGGCAGCGGCGGCAGCGATCGCCCGCGCCGTCATTCGGCGGCCAGCGGCCGGTCGCCCGCCGCGCCGTCCCACAGCGCCGCCGACACCCTGTCGACGAGGTCGTGGAAGCCGGGGGTGCGTGTCAGGTCGCGGGCGCGCGGGCGCGGCAGGTCGATGGCGATATCGGCCACCACGCGGGCCGGGCGGGCCGAGAACACGATCACCCGGTCCGACAGGAGCACCGCCTCGGCCACCGAATGCGTCACGAGCAGCGTGGTGGTGCCGCGCGTCTCCCACAGTTTCGGCAGATCCTCGTTCAGGCGCAGGCGGGTCAGTTCGTCGACGGCCCCGAAGGGTTCGTCAAGCAGCAGCAGGCCGGGCGCCGTGGCCAGGCAGCGGGCGATGGCGGCGCGCTGGCGCATGCCCCCTGAAAGCTCGGCCGGACGCCGGTCTTCCCAGCCCTGCAGCCCGACAAGATGGATCAGCCGGTCCACCGCCTGCGGATCGGGCGCGCGGCGCGACAGGGTCAGGGCAAGCGCCACATTGCCCCGCACCGTCCGCCAGGGCAGCAGCGCCGCGTCCTGGAAGGCGACGGCAAGCCCCGCCCGCGTGGTGACCTGCGCAGGCGTTTCGTCGCCGATGGCGACCGTGCCCGTCGTCGGCACGTCGAGCCCGGCGATCAGGCGCAGCAGCGTGGACTTGCCGCAGCCTGACGGACCGACAAGCGCGGTGGTCCGGCCCGCCGCGAAGGACAGGGTCAGCGGCGACAGGGCCTGCACCCTGCCCTGCCCCTGCCCCCAGGCCATCGACAGATCCGATATCCGGACCTCGGGCGGTGCGGGGTGGTCAGGCACCCCGCACCTCTTCGAGGATCGAGCGGTCCCACAGGTCAGGCGTGACCGCATGGCCCAGCAGCGCAAGCGTCTGGATGTTGGCCGCGACGGTTTCGTCGGTAAACCAGCCGAAGCCCATGGCATCGGTCAGGTCCGAGAACATCAGCGGCACCTGGCGCGCGGCCTGCAGTTCCTGCGTCGGCAGATCGAGGCCCTGATCGGGATGCAGGGCGACGGTCAGCGCGGCGGCGGCGGCAGGGTCGGCGCGATAGTCGGTCCAGCCGCGCAGCTCGCCCCGCATCAGCGCCACCAGATCGGCGCGGCGGTTGGCCAGGCTGTCGTCGGTCGCGATATAGGTCTGGGAATGCAGGGCATAGCCGTGATCGGCCATCAGCATCACCTCGTTGGCGATGCCCCGCTGCGTCATGGCGACGGGCAGGTCGGTGGCCCAGCACAGCAGGCAGTCGACCTCGCCCGAGATCAGGGGGGCCGCGTCATAGAGCGTGGGGACGACGGCAATGCTGTTCACGTCGATCCCGTTCAGGGTGCAGAGCGCGGTCAGCACCGGCATGTTGGCAAGCGCCATGCCGATCCGCTTGCCCGGCAGGTCGGCGGGGCTGCGCACCGGATTGACCGGCAGCGATGCGATGGCGAAGGGGTTCTTCTGCATCGCCACGCCGATGATGCGGAAGGGCGCGCCCTGCGCCACGGCCGCGGCGGTATAGTCGGCCGCCGATATGCCGACCAGGGCCTGCCCCGACACGACGGGCGGTTCCACGGGGGCATTGGGCCCGCCGGGGTTCAGCGCGACCTCCAGCCCGGCCTCGCGCCAGTAGCCCCGGTCGGCGGCGATATAGCTGCCGCCGAACTGCACCGAATGCAGCCAGGACAGTTGCAGCGCGACCCGCGTCTCGGCGCGCGCGGGGCGAACGAGTGCCCCGGCGCCGAACGCCGCGGTGGCGACCGACATGAGGCGGCGGCGGGTGAGGAGCGAGGTCATCGGCGGAATTCTCCCTTTGCCGCGCAAGGGTAGCAGGCGGCGCGGCGTGTTCAATGGCAGTGCGGGTTGTGTCAGGGTGTCGTGAAGGCGGCAAGGAACCGGTCGCGGAAATCCGCCATCGGCCATCGCGGCGTATCGGGGCCCGGGATCAGGCCGGGCGTCAGGCCCCAGCCCGCCAGCGGGGCAAGCGCCTCGGGCGGCCCGATGACATGCAGCGGAACATCGGGGCTGCCGGTCTGGCTGACGAAGGCGGCGGGGGGATGGTCGCCCAGGATCAGGATCAGCGGCGCATCTGCCCCGCCCTGCCGCGCCGCATCGGCAAGTGCGGCGGACAGCGCATAGTCGAGCGACTGGCGATACTGGTCGCGGATCCGGTCGGGATCGCGCCAGACCACCTCGGGCGGGTCACCGGCGGCCATGGCATCGAATTCGGTGCCGTCGCCCACCGCGTCCCAGGGGATCAGGCGCGGCACCGGCACCCAGGGCGCATGCGACGAGATCAGCGCAACCTGCGCAAAGACCGGGCGCGGATCGGGCGGCAGCCGATCCGGCCAGCGGGCCAGGGTGAACTGGTCGGGCATCGTGACCCAGTTGAACGGCAGCCCGCGATACCCCATGGCATCCCGGTCAAGCAGCGTGTCGAAGCCCAGCCGCACGCCTTCGGGCCAGGCCCGGGTGATGGCGGGCGCCACGGCGACCGTGTGATATCCGGCATCCTGCGCGAACTGCCACAGGGTGCGGCGCGGGCTGGCCACCAGGGCCGCATGGCGCGACAGGTCGTTTACCGTCAGGCCGGATGCCAGGGTCGCATGGGCAAGCCAGCTTTGCCCGCCCTCGATCGGCGATTGCAGCCAGAGCGTGCCTGCGGCCAGCCCGGCTGCCGACAATGCGGATCCGGCCCGCCGCAGGGTGGCGGTGTGCGTGGGGGCATAGAGCGGATTGTCGAAACTGCTGCGCGCGTAGCTTTCGACAAAGACGATGCGCAGCTCGCGCCCGCCGAGCCGGTCCAGAACGCCGGTGCGGGCAGCCCAGGGATCGCTGAGCGCGGCCTGCCGGAAGGCACGCAGGTCGGCAGCGGCGCGGCGGGCGTAAAGCGCATGTTCCACCCCGCTGCGCAGCGTGAAGGCGGCGCCCGGGGGGCGCTGCGGCAAGGTCCACAGCCGCATCGCCTGCCCCGCCTCGGCCAGCGCGACCACCCCGGCCAGCGCCGCCCCGATCCCCGCCGCCCGGGCCGCGGCACCGGGCAGCGACACGCGCGACCACAGGCGCAGCGACGCCCAGAGCAGCGCCACGAGGGCGGCAAGCCCCGCCGCCACCCCCGCCAGCAAAAGCGCGGCCGGACCGCCGCCCAGCATGCCGCGGGCAAGGTTCCATCCGGCGCCGACCAGCGGCCAGTCCGCCATTGGGTTCGACCGCCGGTCATAGGCCAGATGGGTGGCAATGTCGGCCGCCTTGAGCAGGGTCAGGACCACCAGAACCGCCGTCAGCACGATGCAGGCGATGCGGGCCGGCCGCCCCGGCGGCAGCGCCAGCAGCAGCAGCAGGATGACGGGCAGTTCCAGCGGGAACAGGAGCAGCGCGCGCAGCGTCAGGGCACCCGGGTGGTTGGGCAGGATCAGCACCAGATGCAGGAACACCGCCGCAGCGGCCAGTCGCGGCAGGATCATCCCGCCCGCGCCCGCAGCCACAACAGATCGCGCCCGAATGACCAGATGAGCAGCCCCGTCGCGCCGGCCCCGAGGGCGGTGGACAGGGGCGGCACCACCGGCGGGGCGATCAGCGCGGTCAGCACGGCGATCTGGATCACGCAGACCGTCTTGCGCGACCGGCGTTCGGGCAGCGCCCCGCCGAGCCAGGGCCAGACCGGCATCGCCGCCACCCAGCCATAGCGCATCATGCCGAGCGCCAGCACCCAGACCCCCGCCTTGCCCGAGACCAGGGCCAGCACCGCCAGCACCGCCGCCATCAGCGCGTCCGTCTCCATGTCGAAGCGTGCGCCGAAGGCTGTCGCCTCGCCCCGGCGCCGCGCGAGCCAGCCGTCGACCCCGTCGAGCGCCAGCGCCCCGAGCGCAAGCGCGACGAGCGCCCAGCCCGCCGCCTCGCGCCCCGACAATCCGCCGGGCATCAGGATCGGGGCGAGCATCAGGCAGGCGACGGCGGCGCGGCCGAGCGTGACGGCATTCGCCGCGCCAAGGTGCCGGGCCGATGCGGCCCGGGACAGGCTCCGCGCCACAAGGGCGGCGATCGTCAGAAAGGCCAGGGGCGGCGCAACGAGCGGCAGGCCGGTGCCGCCCGAGACCGCCCATCCGCCAAGCGCCAGAAGCCCGGCCCCGGCAAGGGACAGGGCGGTCAGCGATGCCGGTGGGGACGGGGCGGGCCTGATCATGACCGGTTGATGAAGGATGCAGAGGTTTCGCTTGTCAATCGGCGGGGGGACCGTGCTAGATCACGAGATGCCGCTTGCCCGAGGCCGTGCCATGCCCGCCGCCGCCTACCATCCTGCATCCCGCGCCCTGCACTGGCTGACCGTCCTTCTTGTTCTGTCGACGATCCCGGTCGGTGCGCTGATGGTGCAGGAAGGCTGGCCCCGCGCGGTGCAGGACCCGATGTACATCTGGCACAAGAACGTCGGCGTGGTGATCCTGCTGGTCGTGCTGGCGCGGCTGGTGCTGCGCTGGCGCCATCCGCCGCCGCCGCTGCCCGCCAGCGTGCCGCCGGTCCAGGCCCGGGTGGCCGAGGCGGTGCACGGGCTGCTGTATCTGCTGCTGGTCGTGATGGCCGTGTCGGGCTACGTGCGGGTCGTCGCCGGGGGCTTTCCGCTGGAGTCGCTCGACGCCCTGGGGGTTCCGCGCATCGTGCCCCGCTCGGACGCGCTCGCCGGAACGGCGAAGGCGATCCACTGGTGGGTGCGCATCCCGCTGGTGCTGCTGATCCTGGCCCATGTCGGTGCGGCGGCCTTCCACGGCATCGTCCGGCGCGACGGGGTGTTCTCGCGGATGTGGCCGCAGCGCGGGGAATAGCCCGCTCATCCGTTGAACTTGTTGTTTCTGGGGAAGCCTCTTGGTGCCATTTTTCCTGGGGTTGCGCGTTTTGCGGTCCATTCCCGGAGGTTTGTTTCGGTTCTGGATCGTCCTGCGGGGTCTTTCCATGCGAGGCCGTGGTCGAGGGTGAGGGTGGTGGCGTCGGCGAGGCCGCCGTCCTTGTACTTCTGGAGCCGGACGCCCTTTCCGCGGGCCATTTCGGGGAGGTCGGCGAGGGGGAAGACGAGCATCTTGCGGTTTTCGCCGATGACGGCGACATGGTCGCCGGCGACGCGGCGGCAGAGGGCGAGGCGGGCGCCGGGGGCGAGGGTGACCACGGCCTTTCCGGCGCGGGTCTGGGCCAGCACCTCGTCGGCGGGCACCACGAAGCCGTCGCCGGCGTCGGAGGCGACGAGCAGCCGCTCGCCGGGGCGGTGGATCAGCATCTCGACGATCTCGGCCTCGTTCGGCAGGTCGACCATCAGGCGCAGCGGCTCGCCCATGCCGCGCCCGCCGGGCAGGCTGCCGGCGCCCAGCGTGTAGAACCGCCCGTTCGAGCCGGCCACCAGGATGCGGTCGGTGGTCTCGGCATGGAAGACGAAGCGCGGCCCGTCGCCATCCTTGAACTTCAGCTCGAGGTCGAGCGGCTGGTGCCCCTTCATCGCCCGCACCCAGCCCATGCGCGAGCAGATCACGGTGACCGGCTCGCGCTCGATCAGCGCCTCGGGCGCGACCTCGGGCGTCCCGCCCGCCTCGGCCAGGGTGGTGCGCCGCGCGCCGCCCGGGGCGCTGCGGCCGAAGCGCGCCTGGGTCCCGGCCAGTTCCCCGGCGATGCGCGCCCATTGCTGCGCCGGGTCGGCGACGAGCGCGGCCAGCCCCGCGCGTTCGGCCCGCAGCGCGTCGCGCTCGGCCAGCAGCTCCATCTCCTCCAGCCGCCGCAGCGCGCGCAGCCGCATGTTCAGGATCGCCTCGACCTGGACCTCGCCCAGCTCGCCCGGCCCCGGCCCCGGGCTGCGGTAATCGGCCTCCGAGGTGGCGCGGCGATGCCTCCGCCCCCAGGTCTCGCGCATCAGCGCGGCCTTCGGATCGGCGTCGTAGCGGATGATGTCGATCACCCGGTCGAGGTTCAGGTAGGTGACCAGCAGGCCCGCGAGGATCTCCATCCGGTGGTCGATCCGCTCCAGCCGGTGGCGGCTGCGGCGCAGGAGCACCGCGCGGCGGTGGTCGAGGAAGGCGCGCAGCACCTCCTTCAGCGAACAGACCTTCGGCACCCGCCCGTCGATCAGCACGTTCATGTTCAGGCTGAAGCGGATCTCGAGGTCCGAGCTGCGCCACAGCAGCCCCATCAGCATCTCGGGGTCCACCGTGCGGGCGCGCGGCTCCAGCACGATGCGCAGGTCCTCGGCGCTCTCGTCGCGCACATCGGCCAGCAGCGGCACCTTCCGCGTCACGATCAGCTCGGCCAGCCGCTCGATCAGCCGCGACTTCGCCACCTGGTAGGGGATCTCGGTGATCACGACCTGCCAGGCACCGCGCCCCAGATCCTCGACATGCCAGCGGGCGCGCAGCCGGAACGCGCCGCGGCCCGTGCGATAGGCCTCGCGGATGCTCTCGGGCGGTTCCACCAGCACCCCGCCGGTGGGGAAATCGGGGCCGGGCACCAGGTCGGCCAGGGCGTCGTCGGCGATCTCCGGATCGCGGATCAGCGCCAGGCAGGCATCGACCAGCTCGTGCAGGTTGTGCGGCGGGATGTTGGTGGCCATGCCCACCGCGATGCCCGACGCGCCGTTGGCCAGCAGGTTCGGAAAGGCCCCGGGCATGACCACGGGTTCCTCCAGCGTGCCGTCGTAGTTCGGCCGGAAGTCCACCGCATCCTCGGCCAGCCCCTCCATCAGGGTCTCGGCGATCGCGGTCAGGCGGGCCTCGGTGTAGCGGCTGGCCGCCGGGTTGTCGCCGTCGATGTTGCCAAAGTTGCCCTGCCCGTCGACCAGCGGGTAGCGCAGGTTGAAGTCCTGCGCCAGCCGCGCCATCGCGTCATAGATCGCGGCATCGCCATGCGGATGGTAGTTGCCCATCACGTCGCCCGAGATCTTGGCCGACTTGCGGAACCCGCCCGCGGGCGACAGGCGCAGCTCGCGCATCGCATGGAGGATGCGGCGGTGCACCGGCTTCAGCCCGTCGCGGGCATCGGGCAGCGCGCGGTGCATGATCGTGGACAGCGCATAGGTCAGATAGCGCTCGCCGATGGCGCGGCGCAGCGGTTCGGCCAGGTCCGCGGGCGCGGCCCCGGACCTGTCGGGCCCGGGCGTGTCGGGCCCGGGCGTGTCGGGCGGGGGGCTGTCGGGCCCGGGAGTGTCAGGCGGGGGGCTGTCGGGCGGGGCGGGCATGGCGGTGGTGTAAGGCGCGGGCGCGGACCGGTCCAGTGCGGATTGCGCGCCGCGGGCCCGGACCCCGCACCGCGGGCCCCGCGGCACGGTCCGGGGTCCGCTTCGGGAGGCCGTTCCGGGGCGGCCACCCGGCGGCGCGCCCCGGGGGGCGCACGGCGGGCATTCGGGGGTCCGCTCGGGGCATGCTCGGGGGGGGCCGTCGCAGCCTGCCGCTTTTTTGGCCCGCCGCGCCGCGAAAGCATGGTAAACGAACGGAAATCGTCCGGAATCGGTTGCCGCCCATGGTCAGACTGCTCAGCCTTCTCGCCGCCGCGATGTTCCTGGTCCTGCTGATCGGGGGCCGCGACCACGGCCAGGCGCGCTTCGGCCTGGCCGGGCATTACGCCCCCGAGGCCTATGCCGACCTGCCCCCCGCACGCCCCGCCCCCGCCGCCGTCCCCGCAGCCCGCGCCCCCGAACCGGCGCCCGGCCGCCTCGCCGCAAGCCTCACCCCCGCAAGCTTCACCCCCGCCACACCGCCCGCCGCCACACCCCCGGCAGCCGCACCCGCCGCCACCGCGCCCACCGCCGACCCCCTCCCCCTCCGCTACGTCTCCGCAAACGCCGTCAACGTCCGCCAGGGACCCTCCACCACCGAACCCGTCATCGGACGCCTCACACGAAACGAGGCCGTAACCGTCGTCGAAAACCCCGAAAACGGATGGGTCCTCATCAAGATCGAAGGCGACGGAATCCAGGGATACGTCGCTGAAAGACTCCTCTCAAAGCCACAGCCGTGATGCCTGATCTCCGTCCGCCGAAGACGGGACGATTGCCCTAGACGGCGCGTTCGAAGGTGAGCGAGGTCGGCCGGTCATGGCCCGGGTGCGCGCTCGCGGTGGTCTGCTGAAAGCCCAGGGCGCGGAAGGTCGCGTGGTTCTCGACCAGTTCCACCCGGGTCTGCAGGCGCAGGCGCGGCAATCCCAGGGCGCGCGCCCGGAGGGCGGCCAGGCCGATCAACTGGCGGGCGAGGCCGCGCCGCTGAACAGCCGGATCGACGGCAAGCTTGTGCAGATACAGGGCATCGGGCTCTGGCGTGAGGAAGATGCAGGCCACCGCGGGCTGTCCGACCACCCAGACCTCGCCGTCCCTGGCCTGCCGGGCGATGTCGGTGGCGGTCAGGCGATGCATGGACGAGGGCGGGTCGATCCGGCCCTCCATCCCGGCGAAGGCCCGGCGGATCAGGGACAGGAGGGCGGGCCAGTCATGCGGATCGGTCGCGCGTTCGGGGGTCATGGCGCCATGAAAGCGCGGCAGGGGCGGCAGGACAAGGGGCGGGCCCTGCGGCCCGCCCCGTCGGGATCACTCCGCAGCCACCGCATGCGCGGCCGGCGCGGGGCGGAAGTGGCGGCGGTTCAGCACCAGCACCAGGGCGATCATCGCGATCTGGAAGGCCAGGGCGATGCCGGAGAGCACCCAGTAGGCCGCCCCGAACTTGGCGATCACGCCCGCCCCGACCAGGCCCTTGTTGATCCAGAACTGCATCAGCACGCTGGCGGCGACGCCCGGGCAGACAAGGGCATAGGAGCCGACCGAGGTGTCCGCACCGGTCAGGAAGCGCGCGGCGTAGCCCTGCCGGGCAAGCACGGCGAGACCTGCGAGACCGAAGGCCAGTTGCACCGCGATCAGCCGGGTCAGCAGGACCAGGCTTTCGCCCGGTTCGGCGTGGACGCCGAAGTGGGTGTGCAGGCCATGGTCGAGGCGCAGCATCAGGATGCCCAGCACCGTGGCCAGGGGCACCACGATCAGCAGCGTGGGCGCGGTCTCGGCATTGGCGCCGTGCTGCAGCATCGATGCGATGCCCAGCACCACGGCAATCGCCGCGAGCGTCAGCGACAGGACAAGAAAGATCGTCGCCAGCACGACCGAGACTGCGGCGGTTGCCGGGTTGGCCGACAGCGCGGCCGGGGCTGACAGGCCGACACCCACCATGGCAAGGGCGAAGGCAGGCAGAACCTGCGCGAAGGAGTTGTTCGCCGCCCAGTCGAAGCCGCCTTTCGTGGTGGCCCGGGCCAGGAACCGGCCGATCTGGCGCAGGGCAAGGATGCCGGTGGCCGCGAAGGCGGCCATGGCCAGCGGGAACAGCCATTCGACCACCCCCCAGAGGCCGGGCACGAAGACCATGCCCAGGATGAAGCCGACGTTGATCGACATGGCCAGGGCCAGTGGCAGCGCCGTCATCTGCGTCTCGGCATTCGATGACATCAGTCGCGCCTGCGCCTCGGTTCCCCGGAATCGCGACAGCTGGCCGAGGTTCCAGATCAGCAGGCGGATGTTCAGGTACGCGAAGGCGGCGATGCCGAGGGCGGCCGCCACGATCATCGCGCGCATCGGGACGGACCCCGAAGCGAAGGCGCGCGCGATGTCCTCATAGAGCGGAACGGGCTGCGCCGGATGCGGCACCCACATGTAGAGCCACATGAAGAACGTGGCGACCAGGCCACCGGCACCGACGGAGGCGAGGAAGTAGAGCGGCGACCAGCGGTCGGCGGGGCGGGCGGCAGGGGAGGGCATGGCGATCTCCATCAAATTCTGTAATCAGAATATGAACCAGACGGTTCAGATTGCAATGCCCTGGAAGCGGCTGCGGCGGCGTGCCGCAACGCGCGCCGCGATCCTCAACATCTTGGGGACAACTTGGCGCCCGAAACCAGATGGAGGGCAGAGTGGTTGACTCGCGCACGGGCCGGCCCGACGATGCAGGATCGAAGGGAGCCGAGCCCGATGCGATTCACCCGCCTGCGCCTGAATGGCTTCAAGAGCTTCGTGGACCCCACGGACCTGATCATCCACGAGGGGCTGACGGGTGTGGTGGGGCCGAACGGCTGCGGCAAGTCGAACCTTCTGGAAGCGATGCGCTGGGTCATGGGCGAGAACCGGCCGACCGCGATGCGTGGCGGCGGAATGGAGGACGTGATCTTTGCCGGGGCGGCCACGCGGCCCGCGCGCGCCTTCGCCGAGGTGGCCCTGGTCATCGACAATGGCGAACGGCTGGCGCCTGCCGGTTTCAACGACCAGGACCAGATCGAGATCGTACGGCGGATCACCCGGGATGCCGGCTCTGCCTATCGCGCCAACGGCAAGGAAGTGCGGGCGCGTGACGTGCAGATGCTGTTCGCCGATGCCTCGACCGGGGCGCATTCGCCGGCCCTGGTGCGGCAGGGCCAGATTGCCGAGCTGATTTCGGCCAAGCCCAAGTCCCGGCGGCGCATCCTGGAAGAGGCAGCGGGCATCTCGGGGCTCTATGCCCGCAGGCACGAGGCGGAACTGCGGCTGTCCGCCACCGAGACCAACCTGGCACGGGTGGATGACGTGCTGGGCGCGCTGTCGGAACAGATCGCGACCCTGACCCGGCAGGCCCGGCAGGCGGCGCGCTATCGCGAGATCGGTGAGGCGTTGCGGCGGGCCGAGGGGATGCTGCTGTACCGCCGGTTCCGCGAGGCCGATGCAGCCGTGGCCGAAGCCGAGGGCGGCCTGCGTGCGCGCCTTGTGGCGCTTGGCCAGGCCGAGACGGCGGCACGGGCGGCGATGGCGGCCCGCGAGGCGGCCGAAGATGCGCTGCCTCCGCGCCGCGAGGAAGAGGCGATCGCAGCAGCCGTGGTGCAGCGGCTGGTCGTGGCACGCGAGACGCTGGCCGCACAGGCCGCGCAGGCGCGGGCCGCCATCGAGGCGCTGCGCGGACGGATCGCCCAGCTTGACCGTGATGCCGATCGGGAATCCGGGCTGAACCGTGATGCGGGCGAGATGATCGCGCGGCTGGAATGGGAGGCCGACGCGCTGACCCGGGCCGCCGAGGGCGAGGAGGAGCGGATCGCCGAGGCGGCCGAGATGGCGCGCGAGGCGGGCGCCGCCCTGGCCGAGGCGGAGGGCGGGCTTGCCCGGATGACCGAGGATGCCGCGCGGCTGGCCGCACGGCACCAGTCGGCCGCCCGCATGCTGTCGGACGTGCGGGCGACACTGGCGCGTGCCGAGACCGAGACGGCGCGGGCGGCCGAGGCGGAACGCGCCGCCGGCCTTGCGGTCGAGCGCGCGGCCGAGGCACAGGCCGAGGCGGTCGAGGCGCATGAGGCGGCCGTGGCCCTGGCCGAAGAGACCGAGATGGCCCTGGCCGAGGCAGAGGGCGCGCGGGCCGAAACGGCGGGCCGCGAGGCCGAGGCGCGCGCGGCCCGGTCGTCAGCCGAGGGCGAGGCGCAGGCGCTGCGGTCGGAAGTGGCGGCGCTTGCGCGGCTGGTGGCGCGCGAGGCGCAGGCTGGCCATCAGGTGATTGACGCGCTGTCCGTGGCACCCGGATACGAGGCAGCTCTGGGGGCCGCCCTCGCCGACGATCTTCGGGCGCCGGAAGTTCCGGGCGACGAACGGTCGGGCTGGGTGGCTCTGCCACCCTACGATGCGGCCCCGGACCTGCCCGAGGGGGCAGAACCGTTGGCCCGGCATGTGGCGGCCCCCGCCGTGCTGGCAAGGCGGCTTGCGCAGGTCGGGGTGGTGCCGCGCGGGCGCGGAGCGGCGATGCAGGCGGCGCTGCGCCCGGGCCAGCGGCTTGTGTCGGTGGACGGCGACCTGTGGCGTTGGGACGGGTTCCGCATCGCGGCAGAGGATGCCCCGTCGGCCGCAGCCGAGCGCCTGCGCCAGATGAACCGGCTGGTCGGGCTGAAGCGCGATCTCGAGGAGGTCGCGGCACGGGCCGCCGGGGCCGCGCAGGCGCATGAGACGCTGGCCCGCCGCATCGAGATGCTGGCGCAGGCCGAGAGGATGGCGCGCGAGGCGCGGCGCGGCGCGGATGCGCGGGTGGCCGAGGCGAACCGGGCCTTGGCGCGGTCCGAGGCCGACCGGTCGATTGCCGAAGGACGGCAGGAGGGCGCGCGGCTGGCCGTGGCCCGGTTCGGTGAAGAGGCCGAGGATGCCCGCGCAAGGCTGGACGAGGCGACGGCCGCTGCCGACGACCTGCCGCCGCTGGACGACGCGCGCGCCGGGGTCGAGGCCGCCAAGGCGACCGTCGAGGCCGCGCGGATCGCCATGATCGCGCGGCGCACCGCAGAAGGCGAGGCGCGGCGCGATGCCGAGGCCCGGCGCAAGCGGCGGCAGGATGTGGCGCGCGACCTGACGGGCTGGAAGGAACGGCTGGCCACCGCCGAAAGGCGCGCGCAGGAACTGGCCGATCGCCGGGCGGCCACGGTCGCGGAACTGGATGATGCCATGGCCGCCCCCGAGGAGATCGCGGCGAAGGCCGACGAGCTTGCCGATGCCATGGCCGATGCCGAGGCCCGGCGCGCCCGGGCTGCGGATGCGCTTGCCGAAGCAGAGGCCGCGTTGCGCATGGTGCAGACCGCCGAACGCGAGTCCGAGCGCGCCGCAGGCGAGGCGCGCGAGGGGCGCGCGCGCGCCGAGGCCCGGGTGGATGCAGCGCGCGAGGTCCGTGCGGCGGCGGGGCTGCGCATCCGCGAGGTCGCCGACATGACGGTGGATCAGCTGCTGTCCAGCCTGCGCGCTGATCCCGACGCGATGCCGGATGCCGAAGCGCTCGAGATCGAGGTGGCGCGGCTGAAGCGGCAGCGCGAGGCCCTGGGCGCCGTGAACCTGCGGGCCGAGGAGGATCTGGCGCAGGTGGGGGCGGAACACGATACCCTGGCCACAGAAAAGACCGATCTGGAAGAGGCGGTGGCAAAGCTGCGCGCCGGTATCGCCGGGCTGAACCGCGAGGGGCGCGAGCGTCTGCTGACCGCGTTCGAACAGGTGAACGGGAACTTCGGAACGCTGTTCACCACGCTGTTCGGCGGTGGCGAGGCGCGGCTGGTGCTGGTGGAAAGCGACGACCCGCTGGAGGCGGGGCTGGAAATCATGTGCCAGCCTCCGGGCAAGAAGCTGTCGATCCTGTCGCTGCTGTCGGGTGGCGAGCAGACGCTGACGGCCATGGCGCTGATCTTTGCCGTCTTCCTGGCCAATCCCGCGCCGATCTGCGTGCTGGACGAGGTCGATGCGCCACTGGACGACGCCAATGTGACGCGGTTCTGCGACCTTCTGGACGAGATGACGCGGCGCACCGACACGCGGTTTCTGATCATCACGCATCATGCAGTTACCATGGCGCGGATGGACCGCCTGTTCGGCGTGACCATGGCGGAACAGGGCGTCAGCCAGTTGGTCAGCGTTGACCTGCGACGGGCCGAGGCGATGGTGGCCTGAGTGTCCGCGCGATGTCGCCCGCCCCGTTGCCGCGCCGAGGCTGCGCGGCGGATGGGTATCGCGGACCTGAACGCCTGTGCCGCCAGATCTCCGGAGCGATGCTGAGCCTCGGTCCGGACGCGCGGCGCGGCTATGGGCAACCCAGCTTCGTCAACCGGTCGCCCAGGCCCACCTCTCCATCCGCGACGACGGCGCAGAGGATGCCGCGCAGGCGCAGCGCGGGGTGGCCGGGGGCGGTGATCCAGGCCTTGGCATCCGCGCCATAGCGCGCCTTCCACTTGACGCAGCCGTCGTTGAAGATTGCCGAGACGCGCAGCACCGCCGTCCCGGCGCGCAGCCGCATGCCGGTGGGCAGGTTCGCCTCGGTCATGTCCAGGTCTGCCACAAGAGGATCGCCCGGATGGGGCACCGCATCGCCGGGGTGCCAGACCAGATCGAGCACGCGGGCGGGCAGGATCGAGACCTGGATGTCGGGGTCCGGGTTGCCATCCGGCAGGCGCAGCCATGGCATCGTCAGCCATCGGTCGCCCGGAATGCCCTGGGCGCGCGTCAACCGCAGGCGATCGGGAAACACCCGCAGGCCGATGCCGGGGCGCGTGCACAGCAGCGTGACCGGGCCGGCATCGCGCGGTGCGGCCAGCACATGCGGCAGGGCCATCGCAAGCGTCCTGGCCGAGGGTGTCATCGGGTGATCAGACCAGGACCAGATCGGCGGCGGTCAGCACCGGCGCCCCGGCGAGAACCGCAATCTGCACCGACGCCCCGCCGCCCACGCCGTCCGAGTCGAAATACAGAAGGCCGGTCGTGGTTTCATAGACGAACTGCGCGCCGGTGCCGCTTGCCACATCATGGGAAAGCGGCGCGGCACCCCCCGGTGCCAGATAGAACCAGTGCGCCGCAAGCTCGATCCGGTCGCCTTCGATGCCAGAGAAGTCCTCGATGAGGTCGGGTTGGCCGTCGGGCCTGCCGAAGACGAACGTATCCGCACCCGCCCCGCCCGCCATGGTGTCGAGCCCCTGCGCCCCCGACAGGCGGTCGTTGCCGTCCCCCCCGAACAGCTGATCATTGCCGCGACCGCCGCGCAGCACATCGTTGCCACCCATGCCCGACAGGATGTCGTCCCCGTCGTTGCCGTCCAGCTTGTCGCGCAGGTCGCCGCCGGTCAGGCTGTCGCGATAGTAGCTGCCGCCCAGCCAGTAGCGCTCGAAGTTCAGGATGGTCGAACCGAACCCGTCGGTGACGACCGGCCCCGAGGCATCGAATGCAAATCCGGTACCCGAGCCACCGGCATTCAGGACCGCGCGCAACTGGTCATTGCCAGCCCCGCCATCCAGATGGTTCACCGACCCTGCGAGATAGGCGACATGGTCGTTTCCTGCCCCGGCATCCACCGTGTTCGCACCGCCCAGCACCACGATCTCGTCGTTCAGCCTGCCGCCGGTGATGCTGTCGTCGCCGTTGCCGGTCGTGATGTAGAGTTGTTCGACGCTTCGCAGCGTGATGACGTGCGGTCCCGCCACAAACCCGGACGAGACGCTGCCCGACACCGCATGCCCGATGTTGTTCCAGAACAGCCAGAACAGATCGGTTCCGGTGCCGCCGTGAAAATACGCACTGGTCTGTTCGCCGACATACATCCGGTCATTGCCCTGTCCGCCATAGGCACGGTCGATCCCGGCGCCGGAAAAGGAATAGATCGCGAAGCTGTCGTCGCCGGCATCGCCATACAGCCGGTCATTGCCGGGGCCGCCCTCGATGCGGTCATTGCCGTCGCCGCCATAGATCGTGTCGCGACCCGTATCGCCGAACAACTGGTCGTTGCCGTCGCCGCCCTCGATCAGGTCATTGCCGCCATAGCCGTTGATCTGGTCGTCGCCACCGTAGCCGATGACGTGGTCCGCCTCGTTGGTGCCGGGCAGGGTGTCGCCTTCAGCTGTGCCGTCGATGGGATTGAGGGGCATGATTCTCGCCAGGTGATCAAAATACTGGCGAAAATAGCATGGCCCCGGCGATGCGTTAATCCCTCATCTCACAGCCGCGCATCAAGCTCTGCCACCTTGCTGCGCAGGTGCAGGTCACATTCGAACAGCGCCCCGGCGGCGCGCAGGTCCGCCAGCACGGCGGGGTGGGCAACCTGTGTCCGATCATAGAAGGCCGCAACCTCGGCCTCGGTCGCGGTGCCGAGAAAGGCCATCAGCGGCAGGTTGAACGAATAGGCGCCCCGGGTGCGCCGGAAGGCCAGCCGCGCATGCCACGCCGCCGGATCCTGTGCGTGGAAATGCAGCAGCCGGATATCGGCTGAAAAGGCCCCGCCGTTCATCTTCTCGCCGTTCATCACCGCCGTATGGATGCGCGGTTGCAGGCCGGGCACGCCGGTGCGGTAGAAGCACTTTCCGACGGCGTGGCTCAGCGATCCGGCGGCCAGCAGGTCGGCATGATCGCCAAAGGCGGCGCGGCGCAGTGCCTCCATCTCGGGGCCGCGCATCGGGCCGCGGAAGTGGCGGGCGGTGAAGATGTCATCGGGCAATGCCGGGTCGTGCAGCGCCTCCCAGGGTGCCATGCGAAGAAGCGGCCGGTCGCGTTGCACCGCCGCCAGCACCTCCGCCACCGGGCGGGCGGGGCAAAGGAACTCGTCCACGTCGATGTGGGCGATCCAGGGCAGGTGCGCGGTGGCATAGACCCGCTCGGCGTTGCGCGACTGGCGCAGCTGATGCTTGCCCGGACGACGGCCGATCAGACCCTGCCAATAGGCATCATCGCAGCGGATCGCGGTGACGCGGGGCAGGCGCGCGGCACGGTCGGCCGCGGGATCGGCGGGATCATCGAAATGCAGCCAGATTTGCGACGCGCCAAGCGACAGATGATGCGCCACGAAGGCCAGCACCTGATCGGCGGGCGCCTTGACGGTGGCAACCAGTCCCCAGCCGGTCATAGCCGATCGAGCAGCGCCCGGGTCGGCCAACCGTCCGCGGGCAGACCCGCGCGCAGCTGCTCTTTCTGCACCGCCGCGCGTGTCAATGCGCCCAGGATGCCGTCGACCGCCCCCACATCATGCCCGCGCGCCTTGAGCTTTTGCTGAAGGCTCTTCATCTGGTCGCCCGACAGTTGCGGGTCCGGACTGCCGGGCTGGAACACCGGCGCGCCTTCGAGCCGCGTTGCGAAATAGGCGGCGGTTGTCACGTAGACGAAGCTCTTGTTCCAGTCGAACAGCACCCGGTAGTTCGGATAGGCAAGGAACGCCGGACCCTTCCGCCCCTCCGGCAGCAGCAGCGACGCACGCAGGCTGCCCGGGATCGACCCGTCGCGCGCCCTTACCCCCATGCGCGACCAGTCCGCCCCCGACAGCTGCGTATCGAGGCCCGATTTCGACCAGTCGAGGTCGGCGGGCACCGTCACCTCCTGCAGCCAGGGCTCGCCCGCACGCCAGCCGTGGTGTTGCAGCATCCGGGCCGCCGACAGAAGCGCATCGGGCGCCGAGGTCTTCAGGCTGACACGACCATCGCCATCGCCATCGACGCCGCGTTCCAGGATGTCGCCCGGCAGCATCTGCACCATGCCGATCTCTCCTGCCCAGGCGCCGGTGGTGGTGGCCGGATCGAGCATCCCGCGTTTCCACAACTGCGCGGCGGCAATGATCTGTGGCTGAAACAGGCCGGGGCGGCGGCAGTCATGGCCAAGCGTGACAAGCGCGTTGACCGTGTTGAAATCGCCCTGCACCGCGCCGAAATCGGTCTCGAAAGCCCAAAAGGCCAGAAGGATGCCGTGCGACACGCCATAGTCGCGCCGCGCCCGGTCAAACACCGCACGATGCTTCTTCAGGTTCGCGGCACCGTTGTTGATGCGGCTCTGGCTGATCAGCATCCGCGAGAACTCGGTAAAGCTGCGGCGGAACACACCCTGAGACCGATCGGCCTTGATCACCCGGTCATCCCGCTTGACCCCCCGGAAGAACCTGTCCGCCTCATCGCGCGTAAGGCCCGCGCGCATCACTTCGCCCTTCATCGCGTCGACAAAGGCAGGAAACGGGCCGCCACATGGGGCGGCGATCGCAGGAGCGGCAGAAAGAGCAAGGGAAATGGCAAGCGGGGCAAGGCGCATGGGAATGTCCGTCCGGTTTTTCGGCATGTTAGGCGCTGCGCCCCTTCCGGGGAAGGGAAAACGCGGCCGCCGGGGTCACGCCCGCGTCAGGTGCGCTCAGCGGCGGGACAGCCGTGCGACAAGCCGTGCGCGTGCCTCGGGCAGGCCGGGGCCGGGGCGCAGGGGCTCCATCTCGCGCAGCAGGAAATGACCCGTGATGGCAAGGCCCTGCAGGATCTCGGCCGGATCGGAGGCAAGACCCCGCCGAACCGCATCGGGCAGCGGCAGCAACCGGTCGGCCCAGTCGCCCGCGCCTGTCCGGCTGACCGCCCGGCCGGTCCGGGGGCTGACAAAGGCCAGATCGTCGCGCGATCCGGTGACGGCGCAGCTCCCGAGGTCCAGGCCGAAGCCCAGATCGGCGAGCAGCCGCATTTCCCAGGGCAGATAGGCGGGCAGGCCCGCCGTCCCCTCCGCAAGCCCGTCCAGCAACGCGGTGGTGTCTGACCAAAGCGCCGGATGCGCCTCGCGTTCGGGCAGGGCCATGCGCAACATCGCGCAGACCGCAGACAGGACGGCCAGCCGGTCGGCATCCGCCATGACAGAGGCACGCGACCGAAGCGGTTCCACCGTGAAGGCGCCCAGGTGATCGGACAGGCGCGCGCGCCACGCAACCGCCAGGTGCGCGCCCGGTTGCAGCACCGGTGCCATGCGGCGCCCCGCGCCGCCGCGCACCACGCCTGCATGGCGCCCATGCGCAAGCGTGAAGACCTCGACGATTGCCGAGGTTTCGCCATGCGGGCGCATGGCAAGCAGCGTGCCTTCGTCCTGCCAGTCCATGCGCGACCATCGCGCGGACCCGTGGGGCGGGCAAGAGGACGGCACCGTCGCATGAAACTTGCGCGAACCCGCCGCGTTCTGCGACCATTGCCTTCACCATGAAAGGTCCGCGCGATGTCGGCCACTGCCCGTCTTTCCGCCCTTGTGCTGTGCCTCGTGGCCGCGCTGTCGCTGGTCCTGCGCTTCCGGCTGTCGCTGGCGGCAGAGAACGGCGATGTCGTGGCGACCGTCTGGCGCATGGCGGGGTTCTTCACGGTGCTGACCAATGCCCTGGTGGCGGCGCATATGGCGGCGGTAGCGGCCGGCTGGCGGATCGGGGCATCGCGGGCGGCCGGGCTGCTGCTGGCGATCGGCGCCGTGGGGATCGTCTATCACCTGCTGCTGGCAGGGCTGTGGTCGCCCCAGGGCGCCGCGTGGTGGGCAGACCAGGGCCTGCATACCGCGGTGCCCGTCGGCATGGCCCTGTGGTGGGCGATCTTCGCGCCGAAGGGGCTGGCGTGGCGCGATCTGCCGGAATGGCTGGTCTATCCGGTGGTCTATGGAGTCTACGCCGTGGCGCGGGGCATCGCGACGGGGTTCTGGCCCTATCCGTTCCTGAACGCGGACAAGCTGGGCTGGCCTGCGGTGGCGGGCAACCTGGCGGGGATGGTCCTGGCGTTTGCCGTGCTGGGGGCGGCGATCCTGCTGGCGGCGCGGGGGCTATCCCGACAGCCCGTCCTCGTCCAGTAGGGTGCGGCCCGCGCGATCCTCGATCTCGATCAGCCAGAGGTCGCGGTCGCGCGATCGCGCGCGGGCAAGGGCCGCGTCGACTGCGGCCTCTTCTCCCTCGGCCAGAAGGGTCCACAGCCGTTCGCCGGTCATCGGGTCGAAGGATCGCTGGTAGGCCAGTGCGCGGCCGTCCAGCGTGGCGCATTTCACGACGACGGAACCCGAGGTCGCATCGCCGCGCGCGGTCACATAGACTGGAATCGCGGCCAGACGCAGCCGCGCCAGATAGGCCGAAACCCAGATGCCTGCGGCCAGCCGGGTCACTGCCGGGCTCCGGTGACGGTGTTCTTCATGTCCCGCGCCGCCATGTTGCGGATTGCCTGCAAGGCCCCGCCCGCCGCGTCCGCCCGTTCATCGGTGTCGTCGTCATGCTCGTGTCGAACGCCTCGGGGGTTGGCCCGCGAACCGGGCGGGCGTTGTCCGGTTCGTGCCGGGGCCACGCGCCGGGCGGCGCGGCTAGGCGTCGCCATCACGGAAATCGAGGCCCATCTCGGAATAGCGTTCGGCCTCGTCCAGCCAGCCCGGGCGCACCTTGACGGTCAGGAACAGATGCACCTCGCGGCCGAGGAACTCCTTGATATCCGCCCGGGCGGCCTGGCCGATGGCCTTGATCGTCTCGCCCCGGTTGCCCAGCACAATGCCTTTGTGGCCGTCGCGGGTGACATAGACGATCTGGTCGATACGGGCGGAGCCATCGGGCTTGTCCTCCCATTTCTCGGTCTCGACCGTCAGCTGGTAGGGCAGTTCCTCATGCAGGCGCAGCGTAAGCTTCTCGCGCGTCATCTCGGCGGCGATCATGCGCATCGGCAGGTCGGCCAGCTGATCCTCGGGGTAGAGCCAGGGACCGGGCGGCAGTTCACCTGCCAGCCAGTCACGCAGGTCGTCCACGCCATAACCCTTTTCGGCCGAGATCATGAAGCTGCGGGCAAAGGGATAGGCCTCGTTCAGCTTGGCCGAAAGCGCCAGCAGCGTCTCGGCCTTGACGCGGTCGATCTTGTTGATCGCCAGCGCCACGGGGCGGTCGCGGGGCATCTGGTCTCGCATCCGGTCGATGATCGCGCTGACGCCCTCGGTCAGGCCGCGATGCGCCTCGATCAGCAGGACCACGATGTCGGCATCGGCCGCTCCGCCCCAGGCGGCGGCGACCATCGCCCGGTCAAGCCTGCGGCGCGGCCGGAACAGGCCCGGCGTGTCGACAAACACGATCTGGCTGTCCCGGGCCATGCAGACACCCCGGATCCGGGTGCGCGTGGTCTGCACCTTGTGGGTGACGATGCTGACCTTCGCACCCACCATGCGGTTGAGAAGCGTGGATTTTCCCGCGTTCGGTTCTCCGATCAGGGCGACGAAGCCCGCGCGGGTGGCGCCCGCGTCATGTGCCGCTGTCATGGTCTGACTCCAGTTGCGCCAGCATTGCTGCGGCGGCCGCCTGTTCGGCGGTGCGTTTCGATCCGGCCCGGGCGGCCAGTGATTGGCCGGTGGCCAGCACGACCTCGACCGTGAAGACGGGGGCATGGTCGGGGCCGTCGCGCCCCGTCTCGGCATAGGTCGGTGGCGGCAGGCCGCGGGCCTGGACCCATTCCTGCAGCGCCGATTTCGCGTCGCGGGCATCCTCGGCCACGTTGTCGATCCGGTCGGCCCAGAGGCGCAGCACCATGGCCTTCGCGGCCTCGAACCCCGCGTCCAGATAGACCGCGGCGATCACCGCCTCGAGCGCGTCGCCAAGCAGCGCGTCCTTGCGCCGGCCGCCCGACAGCATCTCGGACCGCCCGAGGCGCAGCACGTCGCCCAGGCCCACCGAGCGCGCGACCTCGGCGCAGGTTTCCAGACGGACAAGGGCGTTGAAGCGGGGCGCCAGCTTGCCCTCGGCGGCACCGGTGTCGGCGGTGAACAGCGCCTCGGCCATGGCAAGGCCCAGCACGCGGTCCCCCAGAAATTCCAGCCGTTCGTTCGACGGGCGCGACGGCGCGGCGATCGAGGCATGGGTAAGGGCGCGGATCAGAAGCTCGGGGCGCGCGAAGCGGTGGCCGATGCGATCTTCGAAGTCACTGATTTCCCGCGCGATCTTCACGCCAGCCGTTACTCCACCGCCTTGAAGAACCGATCCGACCGCCAGGTCCAGAAATACAGCATCGATCGTCCCGCCGACGAGAACATGATCCGGTCTGCCCGCCCGATCAGGTGATCCGCGGGCACGAAGCCGACCCCGCCCACGGCCTGACCATAGCGGCTGTCCTGCGAGTTGTCGCGGTTGTCGCCGATGAAGAAGTAATGCCCCTCGGGGACGGTGAAGACGTCGGTGCTGTCACCGAAGCCGTTGTCGTCGATGTTCAGGATGGCGTGGCTGCGGCCTTCGGGCAGGGTTTCGCGGAAGCGCGATTTCTGGCAGGTGCCGCCCTGCCCCACCGGACCGTTCTCGCAGCGGGGAAGATGGCCGAGCGGGCCCTGCGGTTCATAGGTTTCGGCAAAGATGCCGTCGGGGGTCTGCGGCGCCTCGGCGCCGTTGATGTAGAGAACACCCCCCCGCATCTGCACGGTATCGCCCGGCAACCCTATGAGACGCTTGATGAAATCCGATCCGTTCACCGGGTGGCGGAAGACCACGACATCGCCGCGCTCGGGTTCGGAGAACAGCAGGCGGCCGGGGAAGGGGCAAAGGCCGAAGGGGCAGGAATGGCGGGAGTAGCCATAGGCCATCTTGTTGACGAACAGGAAGTCGCCGATCAGCAGGGTGTCCTTCATGCTGCCCGAGGGAATCCAGAACGGCTGGAAGAACAGCGTGCGGAAAACCCCTGCGATCAGAAGGGCGTAGACCACCGTCTTGATGGTTTCCATGATGCCGCCGTCGGTCTTTGCCTTGCTGGCCATTGGGTCTGCTTTCGGGATTGCGGGTCGCGGCTACATGCGCGGGGCGGGGGGCGGAGTCAAGCGAGGCCGGGCGGGCGCGGCCCGGCGGGGCGGGCCTCGATCACCACGAAGGCCTGCGCCCAAGGGTGGTCATCGGTCAGCGTGACATGGACATGCGCCGTGTAACCCTCTGGCGTCATTGACTTCAGCCGCTCGGCTGCCCAGCCGGTCAGGTGCATCACCGGCTGGCCGGTGCGGATGTTCGACACCGCCATGTCGCGCCATGCGATGCCCATGCGCAGGCCAGTGCCAAGCGCCTTGGAACAGGCTTCCTTGGCGGCCCAGCGTTTCGCATAGGTGGCCGCGACCTGGGCGCGCCGTTCGGCGGTGGCCTGTTCGCGGGGGGTGAAGACGCGGTTGCGGAAGCGGTCTCCGAAGCGGGCGAGGGTCGCCTCGATGCGCTCGATGTTCGCCAGATCGGTGCCGATTCCGAGGATCATGGCCGTCCCGCAGCCGTCCCGCAGGCGTCGGTTCCGCGTATGGCATCCGTCCCGACAGGGCGCGCGGTCGCAACGCGGGCCGCGCAACGGCGGCGCCCCCCCCGGAAGGCGCCGGTGCGGTGCGCGCGGGGACCGCCCGTCATGCCATCCCTGCCCGCACGGCATCCATGCGACGGCGCATTTCCTCGATCGCCGGGCCGAGGCCGCGAAAGATCGCCTCGCCCACCAGGAAGTGACCGATGTTCAGTTCCATCACCTCGGGGAAGGCCGCGACATGGGCCGCCGTCTCGTAGTCGAGTCCGTGGCCCATGTGCACCTCGAGCCCGAGATCGTGGGCACGGCGGGCGGCCTGGCGCAGGGCATCCAGTTCGCGGGCGGCCTCGGCATCCTGCCCGTCGGCCACCAGGTCGCAGTAATGCCCGGTGTGGAACTCGACCACCTGGGCGCCGACGCGGGCGGCGGCCTCGATCTGGCGGGGATCATGGCCGATGAACAGCGACACGCGGATGCCGATCTCGCGCAGGCTGGCGACGAAGCCGGTCAGGCGGTTGGCGTCGCCCGCCACGTCGAGCCCGCCCTCGGTGGTGCGTTCCTCGCGCCGTTCGGGGACGATGCAGGCGGCGTGGGGGCGGTGGCGCAGGGCGATGGCCTGCATGTCCGCCGTCGCCGCCATCTCGAAGTTGAGCGGAACCTGGATGCCCGCCATCAGCGCCTCGATGTCCGCATCGCGGATATGGCGGCGGTCTTCGCGCAGGTGCGCGGTGATGCCATCGGCGCCTGCCGCCTCGGCCACCAGCGCGGCGCGCAGCGGATCGGGCCACGCGCCGCCACGGGCGTTGCGGACGGTCGCCACATGGTCGATGTTCACGCCAAGGCGCAGGCGGCCCAATGGTCTCATGGCGGTGCTTCCCCAGCTCCCCGGACCGTCCGACGCGGCCCCTGGGGGGAAGCCTAGTGCCTTCCCGACCCGTCGTCACCCCCTGCCGCTGCGGCGCGGGCGCGCGCCTCGGC
Source organism: Paracoccaceae bacterium (assembly GCA_019454225.1). Lineage (NCBI taxonomy): Bacteria > Pseudomonadati > Pseudomonadota > Alphaproteobacteria > Rhodobacterales > Paracoccaceae > Paracoccaceae bacterium. The sequence continues at coordinate 4,063,559 of CP075370.1, forward strand.
GCGGGCGGCGCGCTGCTTTTCGAACCGGTCGGCGAGGCGTTTCTTGCGCAGCTTCTGATACGCGCCGATGACCGGCAGCGACAGGTAATAGCCGACCAGCCCCGCGATGATGCCGGGGATCAGCCCGCCGATCATGTAGGGCCAGTAGACGCGGTGGAAGAATCGGTGAAGCCGTTCCCAGCGGGCCGGGGTGTCGGCGTCGAACAGCGCCCAGAAGTTCGCCGAAAGCTCGGCGCCCGCCTGGCCGAAGGCGGCGGCGATCTGGAGTGGCGTCATCTCGCCGCCATGGCCGAGAATCCAGTTGCCCAGTTCGACCGACAGCGCCGCGATGAACGGAAAGGTGATCGGGTTGCCGACCACGGTGGCGATCAGCGCCGCGATGATGTTGCCGCGCATCAGCCAGGCGATGCCCGCCGCAAAGAAGAAGTGCAGCCCGAAGAGCGGTGTGAAGCTGATGAACACGCCCGCGAAGATGCCGCGCGCGATGCGGTGGGGGGCATCGGGCAGGCGGCGCAGGCGATGCTGGATGTAGATCAGCGCGCGGCCCCATCCGGATTTCGGCCAGAAGCCCTCGGACAGCCATTGCAGCCAGCTGCGTTTGGTGCGCCGCTTGAAAACCATTCCCCCGGCGACCCCCTACGGCTTTGCCCGGGGATCGTGACGGCGCGCAACCTCGGCCACATCCGTCTCGGCCTCAAGCGCCGTCATCACCATATGCAGATGCTCCACATCGCGCAGATCGACATCAACCATGACTTTGTAAAAGTCGGGCTTGCGATCAAGGAAGTTCAGGTCCGAGATGTTGGCTTTTTGTTGACCGATCAAGGTGCAGACGCGGCCCAGAACGCCCGCGTCGTTGGAAATCGTCAGAATCAGCGAGACCGTGTAGGCTGCGGGGTGGCGGCCGGGCTTCCAGTGCAGGTCGACCCAGCGTTCGGTCTGGTCGTCGAATTCGGCCAGCGCGGGGCAGTCGGCGGCATGGGCGACGACTCCCTTGCCGCGATAGGTGATGCCGATGATGCGTTCGCCGGGCAGCGGCTGGCAGCAGGGGGCACGGCGGAAGGTGGTATCGGCGGCGACGCCGACCACCGGGCGCGCGGCATCGACCGTATCGCCGGGCACGGTGGCCAGTTCGGGATAGAGCGTCTCGACCACGCGGCGCGCGGTGATCTCGGCGCTGCCGAGCCGGGCCAGAAGGTCGGTCTCGTCGGCCAGGCCCAGCATCCGGGCGGCGGTGCGCAGGGCCTTGTCGGTGGACTTGCGGCCCACATGTTCGAAGGCGGCGCGCGCCAGTTCGTGCCCGAGCTTGACGAAGCGGCCGCGATCCTCCTCGCGCAGGGACCGGCGGATGGCGGCCTTGGCGCGGCCGGTGGTGACGATGTCGATCCAGGACGCCTGCGGGCGCTGACCCTCGGCGGTGATGATCTCGACCGACTGGCCATTCTTCAGCCGGGTCCACAGCGGCACGCGGATGCCGTCGACCTTGGCCGAGACGCAGGAATTGCCGATGCGCGTGTGGATCGCATAGGCGTAGTCGAGCGGCGTGGCGCCGCGCGGAAGCTGCACGACATCGCCCTTGGGGGTGAAGCAGAACACCTGGTCCGAGAACATCTCGAGCTTGACGTTCTCGAGGAAGTCGTCGGTGTCCTCCTCGCCCAGGCGGTCGGACAGCGCGGCGATCCAGCGGGCGGGGTCGACGGCAAAGGGGTTCTCGGCGCGGACGCCCTCGCGGTAGGACCAGTGCGCGGCCACCCCGGCCTCGGCCACCTCGTGCATCTGGCGGGTGCGGATCTGCACCTCGACCTTCTTGCCGTCGCGGCCCGAGACGGTGGTGTGGATACTGCGGTATCCGTTGTTCTTGGGCTGGCTGATGTAGTCCTTGAACCGGCCCGGCACGGCCTTCCAGCGCTGGTGGATCACGCCGAGGATGCGGTAGCAGTCGGCCACATCGGCGCAGATGATGCGGAAGCCGTAGATGTCGGACAGGCGCGAGAAGGCCAGGTCCTTTTCCTGCATCTTGCGCCAGATCGAATAGGGTTTCTTGGCGCGGCCGTAGACGGTGGCCTCGATCTGCACCTTGTCAAGCTCCAGGCGGATGTCGGCCGTGATCTTGTGGACCACGTCGCCCGCCTCTTTCTGCAGGGTCAGGAAGCGGCGGATGATCGAGTTGCGGGCCTCCGGGTTCAGGACCTTGAAGGACAGGTCCTCCAGTTCCTCGCGCATCCACTGCATGCCCATGCGACCCGCGAGGGGGGCGAAGATCTCCATCGTCTCGCGCGCCTTCTGGGCCTGCTTCTCGGGCGACATGCTGCGGATGGTGCGCATGTTGTGCAGGCGGTCGGCCAGCTTGACGAGGATCACCCGCAGGTCGCGGGACATCGCCATGAAGAGCTTGCGGAAGTTCTCGGCCTGCTGGCTCTGCGCGGAGGAGAGTTGCAGGTTGGTCAGCTTGGTGACGCCGTCCACCAGTTCGGCAATCTCGTCGCCGAACTGGCGCGCGATCTCGCCATAGGTCGACTTGGTGTCCTCGATCGTGTCGTGCAGCAGCGCGGTCACGATGGTCGCGTCATCCAGGCGCTGCTCGGTCAGGATGGCGGCGACCGCGACGGGATGGGTGAAGTAGGGTTCGCCCGACTTGCGCAACTGGCCCTCGTGCATCCGCAGGCCATAGGCATAGGCCCGGCGGATCAGATCGGCGTTGGTGCGCGGATTGTAGTTGCGGACGAGGGCGACCAGGTCTTCGACGTCGATCATCGCAAGCCTTGCCGCCCCGGTCCCGGGGCCGTCAGTTCGCGCCCTGCGCTTCCATCAGCGCGCGCAGGAGCTTTTCCTCGGACATGTCGTCGAGCGCGGGACGATCCATGTCGGAGCCCATCAGGGCCGCCATCTGGTCATCCTCGGGTTCGTCGACTTCGATCTGCGTCTGGTGGCTTTCGATCATGCGCTCGCGCAGCACTTCGGCCGACTGGGTTTCCTCGGCGATCTCGCGCAGCGCCACCACGGGGTTCTTGTCGTTGTCGCGGTCGATGGTGATCGGCGAGCCCGACTGGATTTCGCGCGCGCGATGGGCGGCCAGCATCACCAGTTCGAACCGGTTCGGCACCTTGTCAACGCAATCTTCGACCGTCACGCGGGCCATGGGGGAACCTTTCCAGTGGGGGCGGGAATGGCTTATCTAAGGTGTGCGAATTGTCTTGACAAGCGCGAAAGTGGCGCACGCGCGTCAGACAGAGGCGTTCGCGGCAGCCAGGCCGCGGCGAAGGCGGCGGATCAGGCGTTCGGCCAGCGGTCCCGTGTCTACCGGAGCAGGGTTCCAATTGATCGGCGCCTCGAAAGGGGGAAGGTGCAACGGCAGAAGTCGGGCCAGCACCGAGAAGCGATCATTCGCGGTGCGGCGAGCAAGCACCACTGGAATGCCCATGGCAAGGCAGGGTGCCGCGGCATGGTGCAGCGGTGTGACGACCAGTGTAGCCCTGTCGCGGTAATCGGATAGCATCGCTGCACTCTGCAGTTCGGCCACCGTGCAGGCCTCGGCGTCAAGGGGAAGGCGCGCGACGGGCAGACGCTGGTAGACGAACACTGTTGAACGCTGCAGCCGTTCGGGCATTCGTTGCAGCACTTCAGCCGGAAACGCACCTGCGCCCTTACCAAAGATTGCCATGACGCAGGGCTGCCGTGGCGTGCTTGTGCGCCGAGGAAAGGTCAGCGACAGGCACCCTGTCACATTTGCCGCAATTCCAGCGGCGCGGCAGGCGGCAGCGGTCGCATGGTCGCGGCAGCCGATCGGCTGATACTGTCGAAGCCACGCAGCCTGCCGCGCGACTACCGGCGGCGCGGCCTGGAACCCTACGAAAACCGGTCGGATCTGGGGCGGCAGCGGAAAGGAGCGGTCGGTGAAGCAGGCGTTCATCGGCAGAATAACCGACGGTCCCCGATAGTCTGGCAGCGTGTCACGATCGACCGATATGACATCCGCGACGGCGATGCCGAATTCGGCATAGAGCCGGCGCACCGCAAGCGCCTGCACATAGTCTCCCAGATTGATGCCATCGCGCCGAAGGTCGGACGTTCTGTGTTCGGGCCGGTCGGGGGATGCGTAGCTAAACGACAAAACGCCGAACTTCATGTACGCCAACCCCGGCCCTATTCCGCTTCACATATGCGCAGTTGGCCTGCCCGGGCAAGGGAACGTGCGAGGCGTTCCTCGGCCGCGAAGTCGTGCGGCCCGATGTGTGGTGCGTCCTGATAGAAGGTGGGGCTGCGTTTCCAGTCAAAGCCGAAAAGCACCACCTCGCGCGCGCCGCACCGCGTTACAAGGTCGATCACCATCGCCCCGGTGCTGGGCCTTGCGCCAAGCGCCGCGTTCAGTTCGGCCCACCAGTCCAGCGGATAGTGGAGAAGGCGCGGCAATGTCGCTGCCGCCGCGCCGCCGCGGCCCTTGGGGGACATCCAGACATGCACGGGCGCGGCGAACCCGGCCAGACGTTCGAGCCCGAGCGCGGCAGTGGAAAACGCCAGGACATCGGTACGAACCCCCTGCGCCACCGGATCGACGGGCACCCCGAGGTTCATCCGCACGACGCAATCCGCCGCCTCGATCGCGGCGCCGTGCCGCGTGCCGAGCAGCGAGGCCGCGTTGCCGACCACCGCCACCGTCCGGCCGGCGAAGATGGCATCGAACGGTTCCCGGCGTTCGCCCGCGCCCGGGGCCGCCAGCGGCACGACGGCATCGCGGTCGGCCGACGGCAGGGCGTCGAGCATCTGCGTGACGGTGCGGCCTGTCGCGGGGTGGCGCCAGCCGGCGGCGACCTCGACCAGCGGCACCAGCACGAAGGCGCGGTCCTGCATCCGGGGATGCGGCAGGATCAGCCGGTCCGGGGTGCGGGCGATCTGCCGTTCGACGGGCAGGGCGCGCCATTCGGCCGCAGTCGCGGCGTCGGGCAGCACCGCGTCGCCCATCGCGATCAGGTCGAGGTCGAGCGTGCGCATCCCCCAGCGCTGCGTCCGTTCGCGCCCGAAGGCGCGTTCCACCGCATGCAGCGCGGCCAGCACGGCGGCCGCATCCATGCCCGGGGCAGAAAGCCGGGCGGCGGCATTGACATAGTCGGGGCCCGCGCCCGCCGGAAAGCAGGGCGTGGCGTAGAGCCGGCTGACGGCCTCGACATGCAGGCCCTGACCGGGCAGGGCAGCCAGCGCCTTGCGCAGCGTTGACGCAGGGTCATCCTGCCCGTTGTGCAGGTTCGCGCCCAGCGCAACCAGGACGGGAAGCGAGGTGTCGCCGCTCAATGTTACACTTTCGTATAGGCGCGCTTGCGCTGTGTCGGAGGAGACTAGATACTTTGGTCAATTCGCGTTCGGAATAGTCGAAATTCGTTCACTCATCGATGTTGCGTACGCGAAGGCGATTTGAGGGGAAGACCAATGTTTTACAAGGACGAACGGCTTGCGCTGTTCATAGACGGATCGAACCTGTATGCGGCGGCCAAGGCGCTGGGGTTCGACATCGACTACAAGCTTCTGCGGCAGGAGTTCATGCGGCGCGGCAAGCTGATCCGGGCGTTCTATTACACCGCGCTTCTGGAGAACGACGACTATTCGCCGATCCGCCCGCTGGTGGACTGGCTGCACTACAACGGCTTTGCCATGGTGACGAAACCGGCCAAGGAATACACCGACAGCCAGGGGCGTCGCAAGGTCAAGGGGAACATGGACATCGAGCTGACGGTCGATGCCATGGAGCTTGCGCCCCGGATGGACCACGCGGTGCTGTTCTCGGGCGATGGCGACTTCCGGCCGCTGGTGGAAAGCCTGCAGCGCCAGGGGGTCCGGGTGTCGGTGGTGTCGACCATCCGCAGCCAGCCGCCGATGATCGCGGACGAACTGCGCCGCCAGGCCGACAACTTCATCGAACTGGACGACCTGCGCGAGGTCATCGGGCGCCCGCCGCGCGAGCCGCGCGTCGACCCGCGCCCCGACATGCGGTCGGCGCCCGAGCGCGAGGAGCCGGGTGCGACGGTCGCGGCGAAATAGGGACACTCGCGGAACGCGGACCTTCGGGTCTGCGCCGGGGCCGGGGCGTGGGGACGCCCCGGCCCTTTCCGTTCGCGGGGTGGACGGCGGACGCGCCAGTGCTTATCCCTGATGCAGGACCGCCCGCGAGGACCGCATGACCGACCTGCCGCCCCTGACGCTGTACCTGGCTGCGCCGCGCGGGTTCTGTGCGGGTGTCGACCGCGCGATCCGCATCGTCGAGCTTGCGATCGAGAAATGGGGCGCACCGGTCTATGTGCGGCACGAGATCGTGCACAACCGCTATGTGGTCGATGACCTGCGCGCGAAGGGCGCGGTGTTCGTGGAGGAACTGGACGACTGCCCGGACGACCGGCCCGTCGTGTTCTCGGCCCATGGCGTGCCAAAGGCGGTTCCGGCCGAGGCCAGCCGGCGCAACATGATCGCCGTGGATGCGACCTGCCCGCTGGTGACCAAGGTTCACATGGAGGCCGCGCGCCATCACGAGAACGGGCTGCAGATGATCATGATCGGCCATGCGGGCCACCCCGAGACCGTGGGCACCATGGGCCAGCTTCCGCCGGGCGAGGTGCTGCTGGTCGAGACCGAGGCGGATGTGGCGGGGTTGCAGGTGCGCGACCCTGCAAGACTTGCCTTCATCACCCAGACGACGCTGTCGGTGGACGATACCGCCGGAATCGTGGCGGCGCTGCGTGCGCGGTTTCCCGCCATCCTGGGACCGCACCGCGAGGACATCTGCTATGCCACGACCAACCGGCAGGCTGCGGTCAAGGCGGTGGCGGGGCGGATCGATGCGCTGCTGGTGATCGGGGCGCCGAATTCGTCCAACAGCCTGCGGCTGGTCGAGGTGGGGCGGGCGGCGGGCTGCGCCTATGCGCAACTGGTCCAGCGGGCGGGCGACATCGACTGGCGCGCGCTGGCGGGCATCCGGTCGGTGGGCATCACGGCGGGGGCTTCGGCCCCCGAGATTCTGGTGAACGAGGTGATCGACGCCTTCCGCGCCCGCCATGCGGTGACCGTGGAACTGGTGGAGACCGCCCAGGAGAATGTCGAGTTCAAGGTGCCGCGCATCCTGCGTGAACCGGCCTGAGGGCTTTCTCTGCCCAGGTTTTCGCGCGATAGGTGTGGAACTGCGCAAGCGGAGGGCCATCATGGCCAGACCCATCGCCGCCCTGACCGCCATGGCGTTCTGCGCCCTGCCCGGGTTTGCGGACGAGCCTGCGGTGCCGGTTGCCACCTGGGCCGCGAACAATGGCACGCTGCCGCCCGCGTATCGCCGCAGCCTGCGGGCCGAGATCGACAGCGCGGGCTGGGTGACGATGCGATCCTGCCAGGGCTATGACGAGACCGGCCCGGCCTGCCGCATCAGCGCAGGCGAGGCGCCCGAAGGGGCGGTCGCCGCGATCCTTGCCGCGGCGGTTGCGGCGGAGATCTTTGCCCGGCCGCCGGTGTCGGATGCCATGGTGCCGGTGGGCGGCGGATCGGTCCACGGATCGGTCACGCTGGATGGCGAGACCGTGATGCTGCCCGCCTTTCCGGTCGAGGAGGATCGCAGGCGGGTTGCGGATGTGCTGCATGCGATCGCGACCGCGATACCGCCGGGCGGACAGGCGCAGCCTGCGGACGCAGACCTGCCATAGTGCGAGACGCAACGCCGTGACCCGGGTTCCTGCCGGCGGCCTTCGTCGTCGGCATCTCGCCCGGGGTCGGGATGGCCGATGCGCCGCGGGCCGCGCCGGGCGCGCGGCTGGCGCCTGAACGGGCATGGTCGCGGCGCCGGCGCCCTGCGGATGACGGCCGATTTCATGTGACAGACCGGCAGGGCGTGCCTAGCCTTCGGGCAAACCGGAGGCCCGCCCGATGCGTTGTTCTGCCCTGATCCCCGTGGCCATGCTGGCATTGATGGCCCTGCCGCTGCGGGCCGAGGTGACGCCGCGCACGGACCCGGTGCTGGAAATGCTGCGGGCGCAGGTCATCGGGCTTGATGCCCTGCTGCCGCTGGCCGATCCGCCGCCGCCCGCTGCCTGTGGCGGCGCGCGGGGGCAGACCCGCGGTCTGCTGGTCGCCGCGCAGGAATGGACGGCCGATCCGCGCGGGCATCTGGCGGGGCCGGACAACGATGTGGCGCTGATCCGCAATGCGCTGGCGGCGCGGGGGGCGGAGGCGGCGAACCTGCGCGTCCTCTTGGGGCCCGAGGCCACGCATGCCGGTCTGGCGCGGGCGGCGTCCGACCTGCTGGCGGCCACGGGATGCGGCGATTCGGTGATCCTGCACGCCTCGGGCTGGGTCTTTGGCGCCGACATGCTGGCCCCCACGGATGACGGCGCGCCGCCACTGGCCGAGATGTCGTCGGCCCCGACGCTGGCCGACCTGGGGGCGATGCGGCTGGACACGACCGAGGCGCAAAGGATCGCCCGGATGGGGCCGTTCCTGATGCTGAACGCCCCGGACCCCGGCACCGCCGAAGTGCTGAGCGCCGCCGCCCTGTCCGATCTGGTCACGCGGCTGCGGAACCGGGGCGCGCATGTCACCGTGGTGCTGGACACCTCGACGGCCGAGGACATGGCGCTGGAGGCGCGCCAGGCGCAGGTCGATCCCACGGGATTGTGGCGGGCGCGGATCGTGCCGGGCGAGGGCGCCGAGACGCCGCCGGTGCTGCTGTCGACGCAGGCCGGGGGCCTGGCAGTATTCTATGGCACGGCCTCGGGCGAACTGACGGTCGAGATGCGGTTGCCGCGCGGGGACCCCGGCGCGCGCTACTACGGCCTGTTCTCGTTCGCCTTTGCGGCGGCGCTTCTGCAGGCCGATGTGGCGACGCCGGCCGCCATCTCGCGCCTGATCACCGCCACCGACCCGCAGGTCGAACAGCGTCGCCGCTGGACCTATGTGTTCTCGACCACCGATGCCGATCACCCGCTGGTGGCCGAGGAGACCCCCGAGGCTCCGGTGCAGCGCGGCATCATCCGCATCATCGACCCCGCGCCGACGCGCGCCGCCGCGCCGCTGGACACCGCGCGGCTGACGCTGCGCGGCCAGGTCGAGGCCGCCGCGGACACGATCATCGTGACGGTGAACGGGGCGGTGGCACAGTCGCGCCGCGATGGCAGCTTCAGCCACGACATCGAGCTGACGGCCGGGGTGAACCGGATAGACGTGCTGGCGATGACCCGCGACAACCAGCCGGTCACCCATTCGTTCGAGCTGTTCTTCGAGGGCGACATGCAGGCGCTGCTGGGCGACGGCACGCGCTATGCGCTGCTGATCGCCAACCAGGGCTATGCCGAGGGATCGGGGATTTCCCGCCTTGCGACGCCGCATGGCGATGCCGATGCGCTGGCTGCGCTGCTGCGCGACCGATATGGCTTTGTCACCGAGGCGGCGCTGCCCGACGGCAGCCGGATGGACCTGTTCCTGAAGGATGCGACGCGCCTGCAGATCGAGACCGCGCTGTTCCAGATCGGGCGGGTTGCGGGTGCGCGGGACACGGTGCTGATCTTCTATGCGGGCCATGGCGTCTATGAACAGGCGACGCAGGGCGCGTTCTGGCTGCCGGTGGATGCACAGGCGGGGATGCCGTTCACCTGGCTGCCCGCCGCTGCGATCTCGGACGCGATCCTGCGGATCGGGGCGGGGAACGTGCTGGTGATCTCGGACAGCTGCTATTCCGGGGCACTTCTGCGCGGCGAGGGGGGCGCAGACACGGTGGACGATGCCGACCGGCTGCGCGCGCTGCAACGGCTGGCCGACCGGCGATCGCGCATCGTCATTGCCTCTGGCGGGAACGAGCCGGTGCTGGACGGCGGAGGCGACGGCCACTCGGTCTTTGCGCGGGCCCTGCTGACCGGTCTGGCCGAGATGGATGAGGACGCCTTTACCGCACGCGAGCTGTTCGACCGCTACCTGCTGCCGATGGTGGTGGGACAGGCGGCGCAGGAACCGCAGTACCGCCCCATCGAACGGTCGGGGCACGAGGGCGGCGATGTCGTGCTGGCACGGATGGGCCGCGCGGCGGATTGACCGCCGCACCCGGGCTGCCTAGACCCGGCGCAAAAGGGGGCGCCATGCCGGAACTCTATGCATTCACCGACGGCGCCTGTTCGGGCAACCCCGGCCCCGGCGGCTGGGGTGTGCTGCTGCAGGCGCGCGACGGCGCAGCGGTGGTGAAGGAACGCGAGCTTTCGGGCGGCGAGGCGCTGACCACCAACAACCGCATGGAACTGATGGCGGCAATCTCGGCGCTTGAATCGCTGACCCGGGCGTCGCAGGTGATCGTGGTGACCGACAGCGCCTATGTGAAGAACGGCGTGACCACCTGGATCCACGGGTGGCGGCGCAACGGGTGGCGGACGGCCGACGGCAAGCCCGTGAAGAACGTCGAGCTGTGGCAGCGGCTGGAGGAGGCGCAGGCACGGCACCGGGTGGAATGGCGCTGGATCAAGGGCCATGCCGGCCATGCCGAGAACGAACGGGCCGATGCCCTGGCCCGTGCCGGGATGGCGCCGTGGAAGCCGGGGAAGGGCGCGGCATGATCGCCGCGCTGGCCGCGCTGCCGCTGCTTGACCTTGCGTCGGTCGCGGTCTTTGCGCTGACCGGTGCCCTGGTCGCCAGCCGGTCGCAGCTGGACATCGTGGGGTTCATCTTCGTTGCCTGCCTGACGGCGGTGGGCGGCGGCACGGTGCGCGACGTGCTTCTGAACCGCGAGGCGGTGTTCTGGATCGCGCAGCCGCATTATCTGGCGGTGGCGACGGCAGCGGCGGTTCTGGTGTTCCTGACCGCGCACCGGGTCGAAAGCCGCTATCGCCTGCTGCTGTGGCTGGATGCCCTGGCCCTTGGCGTGGCGGTGCCGGCCGGGGTGGCGGTGGCCCTGGAACTGGGCGCAGCATGGCCGGTGGCGCTTGTGATGGGCATGATCACCGGTTGCCTCGGCGGGCTGATGCGCGATGTCGTCTGCAACGAGGTGCCCCTGGTCCTGAAGGAGGGCGAGCTTTACGTCACCTGCGCCTTTGCCGGATCGGCGGCGGCGGTGGCCGCGATGGCGGCGGGCATGGCCGAGCCTGCCGCGCTGTGGCTGTGCGGCGCGGTGGTGGTGGGGCTGCGCGCGGGCAGCCTTGCCCTTGGCTGGCGTCTTCCCGCCTATCGTGCCCGCCCGCCCCGGCCCGAGGCACCCAAGCGGCATCCGGTGAACCCGCCCAAGGAGTAGGCTGCGCAGAGATCCGCAGCCTGTCGGGCGCAGGCCTGTTGAGCGTAAACGAACAACAGGTTACATAGGCGCCATGCCGCGCAGCCGCACCATACCCGATGCCGATGTCTTTGCCGCGATCCGCCGCCTGCTGGCGGAGGGTGGCGACAAGGCCGTGGCCTTCGGATCGGTGGCCCGGGCGACGGGCCTTGCCGCGCCAACACTGGTGCAGCGCTATGGCAGCCGCGAGGGGATGGTGCGCGCCGCGATGCTGTCGGCCTGGGATGCGCTGGATGACGCCACCGCTGCGGCCGAGACGGTGGCCGGCACCGGTCCGAAGGGCGCGCAGGCGATGCTGAAGGCCCTGGGCAGCGGCACCGCGACGGATCTGTCGCCCATGGCGATCGACTTCCGCGATGCGGACCTGCGGGCGCGTGCCGAAGGCTGGCGCACGCGGGTCGAGGCCGGGCTGGCCGCGCGCCTGGGCAGCGGCGCCAGGGCGCGCGAGGCGGCCGCCATGTTGTTCGCCGCATGGCAGGGCCAGATGCTGTGGCAGTCGGCGGGTGGCAAGGGCTTTCGCCTGAAGGATGCGGTCAAGCGCCTGTCGTGACCTCAGCGGCGGGGGCGCGGACCATAGGTCTGCCACAGCCAGATCACCGCGACCGCACCTGCCACGGCCCCCAGCGACCACAGGACCCAGCCGGTCACGGCCAGCAGGACGCGCAGCGCCAGCCAGCCGACGATGGCACCCGCGATGCCGATCACGATGGTCGTGGGCACGTCGGTCTGCACGCGCATGAACCGGGTTGCCAGGAACCCCGCAGCGGCGCCGACGATCACGATGAACAGGATGGCGGGCATGGGTGGCCTCCTAGCGTTGCCGTCAAGATAGGCATCGGGGGTGCATTTGTGAATGCCGGGTTCACCCCAGCGTCGCAGGCAACGCCCAGCCGTGCAGCGCCTGTGCCACGGCCATCGGACGGCGCCCGGGGCGTTGCAACTCGGTGATCTCGATGGCGCCGGTCGCACAGGCGACGGCAAGGCCGGGCCCGGGCAGAAGGGCGCCGGGCGTGCCGTGGCCCGGCACGAGACGGCTGCGCAGCAGTTTCACCCGTTCCCCCGCGATGTCGCACCACGCCCCCGGCGCAGGGGACAGCCCGCGAATCAGGCGATCGACCTCTGCCGCGGGCCGCTGCCAGTCGATCCGCGCCTCGGTCTTGTCGATCTTGGCCGCATAGGTGACGCCGGCGTCGGGCTGGGGTTCGGGGTGCAGGGCGGGCAGGTCAGCCAGTGCGCGCAGGATCAGGCCGGCGCCCATGGCGGCCAGCCGGTCATGCAGGTCGCCCGTGGTATCCGTGGCGCCGATGGGAAGCGCGGCGCGCAGCAGGACGGGCCCGGTATCCAGCCCGGCCTCCATCCGCATGATGCAGATGCCGGTCTCGGCATCGCCCGCCATCACCGCGCGATGGATCGGCGCGGCCCCGCGCCAGCGCGGCAGCAGCGAGGCATGGATGTTCAGGCAACCGTCGCGCGGCGCGTCCAGCACCGCGCGGGGCAGGATCAGCCCGTAGGCAACCACCACGGCGACCGTGGCATCCAGTGCGGCGAAGGCGGCCTGTTCGGCGGGATCGCGCAGGCTGGCCGGGTGGCGCACGGCCAGCCCGAGTTCGAGCGCGCGCGCATGGACCGGCGAGGGCCGGGGATGCTGGCCCCGGCCCGCGGGGCGCGGGGGCTGGGTGTAGACGGCAAGGATGTCATGCCGCGGGGCCAGCGCATCCAGCGCCGCGACGGAAAAGGCGGGTGTGCCCATGAAGACCAGTCGCATCGTTCGGCCCCTGCTGCGGCGGCCGGGTGCGGCACGCCATTGCGGTTGTCATGTGCCCCGGGGGGCGGCAAGGTGCAACATCGGCGTGGGGCGCGGGGTCGGGACATGCGCATTCTGTCATGGCTGCTGATCGGGCTGGCTGCTGTCGTGGCCGGTGCGGGCGCGGTGTTCTATTCCTGGGTGCAGGATACGGCCTGCGGCCATGTGACCGGCGCGATGGGCGGGGGTCATTGCCGGTTGCGCATGCCCTGGGAACTGGGACGCGAGGATCTGGTCTACACCGTCCTTGTACCCTTCGGGCTGGCTGGCCTGCTGCTGGCCCTCGGGCTGGCGGCGCGGGCGCGGGCGCGCCGGGGTTGATCAGCGCGGCTCGGCCTTGCGGGCCCGGCGAAGCAGCATGTCGCGCCTGAGCCTCGACAGGCGGTCAAAGAACATCCGCCCCTCCAGATGGTCGATCTGGTGCTGGGCCGAGGTGGACCAGAGCCCCTCGAACGCGCGGGTCTCGTGTTCCCCGGCGGCGTTCAGGAACCGCAGCGTCACGCGGCGCGGGCGTTCCAGCCGCGCGTGGATGCCGGGCAGGTTGGGGCTGGCCTCGTCATGGGCGAACAGGTCATCCGACAGCAACAGGATTTCCGGATCGGCCATGCGCACCGCCTGGCCGCGCGCCGCCGAACAATCCACGACCGCCAGGCGCAGCGCGATGCCGATCTGCGGGGCAGCCAGGCCATAGCCGGGCATCGCCTCCATCGTGTCGACCATGTCGTCCCAGATCGCGCGGACCTGCGCGGTCACGGCCCCGACGGGCGCGGCGGGGGTGCGCAGCACCGGATGCGGCCAGCGCAGGCAGGCGCGAACCGTCATGCGCTGATCCCCGCGATGGCGGTGGCGCGCGCCTCGGCCGTCAGCCGGTCCAGGGTGACGATGCCATCCAGATGGTCGTGTTCGTGTTGTGCACAGATCGCGGCGAACCCCTTCAATGCGGCCTCGTGCCGTTGATTGGCAAGGTCGGTCCAGGCCAGCCGGATCGAAACCGCACGGGCGACCAGCGTGGTCGGTCCCGGGATCGACAGGCAGCCCTCGGGCCCTTCCGCCATCTCGTCGGACCGCCAGAGAATCACGGGATTGATGCAAACCACCGGGTCCGGCGCTCCGTCGCGCCACGACACATCCATCACGAACAGGCGTTTCAGAACACCGACCTGCGGCGCCGCAAGACCGCGGCCCGGCGCGGCATACATGGTTTCCAGCATGTCGGCGGCAAGCTGTGCGACATCCTCCGGCCTTTCGACCGGGGCGCAGGCGGTGGCCAGGCGCGGATCGGGCCAGCGCAGGATGGGCAGCACCGTCATTCGCCGGACCGCGCCCGTTCCCGCTTCAGCTTTTCCATCTTGCGCGTGATCATCTGGCGCTTCAGCGGCCCGAGGTAGTCGATGAACAGGCGGCCATCCAGATGGTCGATCTCGTGCTGCACGCAGGTTGCCCAGAGGCCCGCGAACTGTTCCTCCTGCTCGGTTCCGTCCAGAGCGGTCCAGCGCACCCGCACTTCGGCAGGGCGCGACACCTCGGCATACTGGTCGGGGATCGAGAGGCACCCCTCCTCATAGGTCGAGGTATCCTCGGATCGCCATGTGACGGCCGGATTGATCAGCACCATGGGGCGAGGTGCCAGCGCCGGGTCCTTCACGCAGTCCATGACCAGGACGCGCTTGCCCACCCCCACCTGCGGCGCCGCCAGCCCGATGCCGGGCGCATCGTACATCGTGGCAAGCATGTCCTCGGCCAGGCGCCCGATTTCGGGCGTGATGGCGCCCACCGGATCGGCTGGCTTCTTGAGGCGCGGGTCGGGATGGATCAGGATGGGACGCAGCATGCGCCGGATTTACGACATGGCCCGAAACGGCGCAATGGCGGCACGGTTGCGCAGGGAAGCGGGGCGATCTTGGGACATTCTTCCATGTATCTTCTGCCGCGTGGAACATTGTGCCATCATGATTGCAACATGCAGAATTTTGTGCGGATCTAGTCAGGAATATTGGAATTGTCGTCCCTTCCTGCTAGACAGGCGCGCATCCCGCCACAAGGACCCCCAGCATGAGCTTTGACACCCCCGTCGACCGTCGCGGCAGCCACTGCGTGAAATGGGACATGATGGAACGCCTCTACGGCGTGTCGCCGCAGGACGGGCTGGCGATGTGGGTCGCCGACATGGAGTTCCGCCCGCCGCAGGCCGTGCAGGACGCGGTGCAGCGGATGGCGGCGCATGGCATCTATGGCTATTTCGGGGACGACCGCGCCTATCTCGCCGCGATCCGCTGGTGGATGGCGAACCGTCACGGCTGGCAGGTGGCGCCGGAGGCCATCTTCACCACGCATGGGCTGGTGAACGGCACGGCGCTTTGCGTCGATACCTGGACGGCACCGGGCGATGCGGTCGTTCTGATGACACCCGTCTATCACGCCTTTGCCCGCGTGATCCGCGCCGCCGGGCGCGAGGTGCGCGAGTTGCCGCTTGCCGTCGAGGACGGGCGCTACCGGATGGATTTCGACGCCTGGGAAACGCGGATGACCGGGCGAGAGCGGATGCTGATCCTCTGCTCGCCGCACAACCCCGGCGGGCGTGTCTGGACCGCCGAGGAACTGCGCGCCACCGCCGAATTCTGCGAGCGCCACGACCTGATCCTCGTGTCGGACGAAATCCATCACGATCTGGTCTTTCCGGGCCAGCGGCACCTGCCGATGCCGCTGGCCGCGCCCGAGGCGCGGGCCCGCACGGTGATGCTGACGGCGACGACCAAGACCTTCAACATCGCAGGCGCCCATATCGGCAATGTCATCATCGAGGATGACGCCCTGCGCGCGCCCTTTGCGGCACGGATGGCGGCGATGGGGATATCGCCCAACAGTTTCGGCATGCACATGGCGACGGCCGCCTATTCGCCGGAAGGGGCGGCCTGGGTCGACGACCTGATGGTCTATCTCGACGGGAACCGGCAGGTGTTCGACGCGGGTCTGCGCGCCATTCCGGGCCTGCGCTCGATGCCGCTTGAGGCGACCTATCTGGCCTGGGTGGATTTCGCGGGCACCGGCATGGCCCCTGCCGAGTTCATCGCCCGCGTCGAAAAGGGTGCCCGCATCGCCGCAAACCACGGCACGAGCTTCGGTCTGGGTGGCGAGTGCTTCCTGCGGTTCAACATCGCCTGCCCGCGCGCGCAGGTGGTGCAGGCGGTGGAACGGCTGGCAACGGCCTTCGGCGACCTGCAATAGCCGGGTGTCAGCGACCGCAGCCTGACAGATACCAGACACCATCGGTGATCGCCACGGGTGTGTCGCCGCCGTTGGTCGCATACCACAGTTCCGCTGCCAGTCCGGCAACGACGATCGCGTCGGGCGCGGGGTCGGCAGGCTGCGGCAGACCATCCGGCAGCGGATATAGCCGCCCGTCAGCGCCCTCGACCAGGCCGATGACCGGCAGGCCGGGGGGTGGCATCACGCCATCGTCCGACTCGCCGGGCAGCGGCATGCCCGCGTCGGTGGCATCCGGGGCGGGGAACAGGCGAATCCCGCCGTGACCCATGGCCGGAACGGGCTGCAGTCGCAGGTAGGGCGGTAGCGGGGTGGCGGGCCGCGTCAGTTCGACCAGCAGACCGCCCGCCGGTCCGGGAAACGGCGCCTCGGCCAGGCGCAGCACGACCGCCGGGGTGTCGGACGCGGCAAGTTCATAGACGGCCCCCAGGGCGCGGCATTCCGCGACACCGCAGGCCGGCCAGAGGCAAAGCGCCGCCCCGCTAGCCGCGCGGAAGAAGGGCAACCGGCGCATCGTCTTCCACGCAGAAGTCCAGCGGCGCCCGATCCGCAACGGCGGTTGCCCGCTTGAACTCGCACACGAGTTCGCCGTTCTCGGTGGTCGAGGCCACGATCAGGGCGCGGAACAGGTGGCGTGCGCCGTCGAACACATCGACATGGCCGCGCAGGTGCGGCGTCAGCCCGGCATCCAGCGTCATCCCCTCGTCCCACAGACGCAGGACCGGGAACACCGCATCGCCAACCTGGACCCGGATGCGCGACCGGCGCCGATCGGCCCGCCGCCGCGCGGCGTCAAGCCCGTCCCTGATTTCCTGCGGCAGAATCTCGAGCATGGCACACCCCTGCCCTCGAGGATGCGATGCATTGCGCCAAATTCAAGACAAACAAGGGAAATAATGCGTTTACACTTTCGGGGTGGCGCCGCGGCAACGGCTGCGGCTGCGGCATGGTTGCGCCGCGGGGCAGGATGGGGTTTCTGTGCTGTGGGCATCGACGGAGGCGGATGTGGACGGCGGGCAGGCCAGAACGGCAGGAACAGACCACGGCGGCGGCATCGACGCGGGTGTCGCCTGCTGGGGTGGCGACCGGGCCGACTGGATCGACCTGTCGACCGGGATCAACCCCGTTCCCTATCCCGTGGGCGACCTGCCGCCCGAGGTCTGGACCGCCTTGCCCGACACCGGGGCGACCGAGCGTCTGCTGGCCGCGGCGCGGCGGTTCTGGCGGGTGCCGGATGGCGCGGCGATCCTGGCGGCACCGGGCGCCTCGGCCCTGATCGCCCGGATGCCGCATCTGGCAGGCTGCGGCAGGGCCCATGTTCCCGGCCCCACCTACAACGAGCACGCCCGCGCCTTTCGCGCGGCGGGCGGCACGGCAGGCCCTGACGACCCCTCGGCGCCGGTCCATGTCTATGTGCATCCGAACAACCCGGACGGGCGGCTGTGGCCGGTCTCGGCGATGGCGGGGCGACCGTTGACGATCATCGACGAAAGCTTCTGCGATGCGTCGCCCGATGACAGCCACATCGCCCTGACCGAGGCCGAGGGGGTGGTGGTGCTCAAGAGCTTCGGCAAGTTCTGGGGGCTGGCCGGCCTGCGCCTGGGGTTTGCCGTCGCGCATCCGCGCACCCTGGCGCCGCTGGACGCCGCCGGCATGGCCGACATGCTGGGGCCGTGGCCGGTGTCGGGGCCCGCCCTGCACATCGGCGCACGGGCGCTGTCGGATCACGCATGGGCCGCCGCGGCGCGCGACCGGCTGGCGCGCGACGCGGCACGGCTTGACGCGCTGATGCTGGCGCACGGCGCTGCGGTGGCCGGGGGCACAACGCTGTTCCGCCTCTATCGCGTGGACGACGCCCTGGCCTGGCAGGACCGGTTCGGCCGGTCACATGTCCTGTCCCGCGTCTTCCCCTACAGCGGCGAATGGCTGCGCCTCGGCCTGCCCGGTTCGGCGGCCGCCTGGGCACGGCTGGAGGCCGCGCTGTGAGCGCCGCGCTGCTGATCCCGGCGCTGCTGCTGGATGCCGCCCTGGGCGAGCCCCGCTGGGCCTGGGGCCGGGTGCCGCATCCGGCCGTTCTGATGGGGCGCGCGGTCGGCTGGCTGGACGCGCGGCTGAACATCGGCACGGCGCGGCGGCTCCGCGGCGTGGCGGCGGTGGCAGTGCTGGTGCTGGGTGCGGCGCTCCTCGGCTGGGTCATCGCGGCGGTCCCCGATGCGGGCCTGCTGGAAATCCTGCTTGCTGCGATCCTGCTTGCGCAGCGGTCGCTGGTCGATCACGTCCAGGCGGTGGGCGATGCGCTGCGCCTGTCGGTCGCCGAAGGGCGACGGGCGGTTGCGCGGATCGTCGGACGCGACACGGCCGCAATGACCGAGGCCGAGGTGTCGCGCGCCGCCATCGAGAGTGCGGCCGAGAATCTGTCGGATGGGGTGGTGGCGCCCGCCTTCTGGTTCCTGGTGGCGGGGCTGCCCGGCATTCTGGTCTACAAGGCGGTGAACACCGCCGACAGCATGATCGGCCATCGCACCCCCCGGCACGAAGCATTCGGCTGGGCGGCAGCGCGGCTGGACGATGTTCTGAACTGGATTCCCGCGCGGCTGACCGCCGTGCTGATCGCTCTGACCTCGGGCCGGACCGAGGCACGCCCGATCCTGCGCGACGCCCCGCTGCACCGCAGCCCGAACGCGGGCTGGCCCGAGGCCGCCATGGCCGTGGTGCTGGGCGTCGCCCTGTCGGGGCCGCGCGCCTACAACGGCGAGCGGCGGGACTATCCCTTTGTCCTGCCGGAAGGGCGGCGCGACGCGGGGCCCGCCGACATCGATCGTGCCGTGACGGTGCTCTGGCGCAGTTGGGCCGGCTGCCTGGCGGCGACGGTCCTGCTGGCGCTGATCTGACGGTATTGCCTGCGGTATCCGTGCGCGACCTGAACCTGTCGCAAAGGCGCGAGACGGCCCCGTGGTCGCGGCGCGACATGGGGTCGTATCATGGCGACCCGGTACCTTCCTCTGTTCCTGCGCCACAGCCCGACCCCGCGGGTCGAGCATTTCGCCATTCTGTCGGGTCTTGAGGCCGCGGTCAGGGGTACGCTGATCTCGGTCATGCCGCTCGCGGTCTATGATGCGCTCGGCTCTGCGGCGGCCACCAGCCAGATCTATTTCGGTGTCGGTGTCGTGGCGCTGCTCTGGGGGCTGATGGTGCCATGGGCCACCCGCTTCGTGCCGCGCCGCTGGACCTATACGGGCGGGGCCAGCCTGTACCTTGTCGGCATGGCCTGCGCGGCGGCGGGCGGGCCGATCCTGGTGCCGCTGGGGCTGCTGGCCGGGGCGATAGCCACCGCCACCACCTTCGTCTGCCTGAACGCCTATGTGCTCGACTATGTGGACCGCGCGAACCTCGGGCGCAGCCAGTCCACGCAGATGCTCTATGCGGCGGCACCGTGGGCGGCGGGGCCGGTGCTGGGCGTCTGGCTGCGCAGCCTGTGGGCGCCCGCGCCGTTCATCCTGGCGGGGGTGTTCGCCGTCACGCTGATCGTGGTGTTCTGGGTGCTGAGGATGGGCAACGGGCGGCAGATCGCCCGGGCGAAGGGGCCTGCCCCGAATCCGCTGGCCTACATCGGCCCCTTCCTGCGCCAACCCCGGCTGATCGCGGGCTGGCTGTTCGCGGTGCTGCGGTCCTGCGGCTGGTGGGTCTATGTCGTCTACCTTCCGATCTTCTGTGTCGAGAACGGGTTGGGCGACCAGATCGCGGGGATCGCCCTGTCGCTGTCGAACGCGATGCTGTTCACCACGCCGCTGATGCTGGCCTGGGCGCGGCGGCGTTCGGTGCGTCAGGCGGTCCGCACGGGGTTCGGTGCCTGTGCGGTGCTGTTCCTGCTGGCGACGGTGGTGTCGCCGCTGCCATGGGTGACGGTGGCGGTGATCATGGTGGCGTCGGTCTTTCTGGTCCTGCTGGATGTCATCGGCGGCCTGCCGTTCCTGATGGCGGTGAAGCCGTCGCAGCGGGTGGACATGGCGGCGGTCTATTCCTCGTTCCGCGATGTGTCGGGCATCCTGACGCCGGGGGTAGCGTGGCTGGTTCTGCTGGTGGCGCCGCTGCCGGCGATCTTTGCCGCCTGCGGCGTTGGCCTTGCGGCGTCATGGGCGGTCGCGGGGCGACTGCATCCGCGCCTCGGGGCGATGCGGCCGTCGCGTGGCGGGACCGGCAGCCTGCGCCCCGCCGAGTGACGGCGCCGCAGTAGACCGGCGGGTCGCGCGGCGGTAGGGTCGGGCCATGCTGCGCCTGTTGTCCCGCCTTTCCCCCCGCGACTGGCTGATCGTGATCGGCGGCCTTGCCCTGGTGGCAGGGATCGAGATGGCCAAGCCGCTGGCGACGCCAGCCGAACCCGATCCGGTCGTGGCGGCGGCGCCCGCGCCGCCCGGCCCGCCCGTGCTGATGCCCGAGGCCACACGCCGGATCGTCCGCGACATCGCACGGCTGCGACCCGAGGAAAGCGTGGAGATGGACAAGGCGATGACCGACGCGCCCTATTTCGCGGCGCATGCGGTGGGGGACGAGGGGGCCTATGGCTGGTCGCGGGGGTTCGGCACCCGGGCCGCCGCGCGGGCGGCGGCGCTGGCGATCTGCGGCAAGCACGGCACCAACTGCACCGTGGTGGCCGAGGTGCTGCCGCTGGGCGACCGGGTGGATTCGCCGGAGGCCCTTTCGTTCGACCAGGCCGAGGGGTATCGCCGGGTCCAGGGCCTGCTGGGTCCGCGCGCCTTTGCCCGGTCGGTCGACGGGGCCTGGGGGGCGGCCGTCGGGGAGACCGCCGATGCGGCGGCGGCGCAGGCGCTGCGCCTGTGTGACGAGGGGCGCAACATGGACGGGGCGCTGCCATCCATGCCCTGCGAGGCGGTCGCGGTC
The DNA here is from genome assembly GCA_019454225.1 of Paracoccaceae bacterium. Lineage (NCBI taxonomy): Bacteria > Pseudomonadati > Pseudomonadota > Alphaproteobacteria > Rhodobacterales > Paracoccaceae > Paracoccaceae bacterium. The sequence continues at coordinate 4,084,795 of CP075370.1, forward strand.
TGGGACGACGGGCTGCTGCCACCCTGAGGGGCGTCCCACGATGGGACATGCGCGGGCCCAAGCATTTTCAATGGGTTAGGATGGGGTCCTTAACCCTTTGTTAGGTTCCGGCCTCCGCTGGCCCCGCATCGGGGGCGCAAGAGCCGCGAACCGCACCCCGCGACAGACGGGCCCGCGCGATCCCGGCCGGTGTCCCGGTTGCCGGAGGAGGGCCGACCGCTGCGCGCCCACCCCGGGCCCGCAGCGCCCCTAGTCCAGCAGCCGCCTTGCGATGACCTGGGCCTGAATCTCGGCGGCACCTTCGAAGATGTTCAGGATGCGGGCGTCGCAAAGGATACGGCTGATGCGGTATTCCAGCGCAAATCCGTTGCCGCCGTGGATCTGCAGCGCGTTGTCCGCCGCAGCCCAGGCGACGCGGGCACCCAGAAGCTTGGCCATGCCGGCCTCGAGGTCGCAGCGCCGGTCGTGATCCTTCTGCCAGGCGCTGAAGTAGGTGAGCTGGCGGGCGATCATGATCTCGACCGCCATCATCGCCAGTTTCCCTGCCACCCGGGGAAACTCGATCAGCGCGCGGCCGAACTGCTTGCGGTCTTCGGCGTATTGCATGCCGGTTTCCAGCGCCGACTGCGCCACACCAACCGCCCGGGCGGCGGTCTGGATGCGGGCGGATTCGAAGGTCTGCATGAGCTGCTTGAACCCCTGCCCCTCGACCCCGCCCAGAAGGTTGTCGGCGGCAACCGGGAAGTCGTCGAAGTTGACCGTGTATTCCTTCATGCCGCGATAGCCCAGAACCTCGATCTCGCCGCCGGAGAGGCCGGGGTCGACAAAGGGCTGCGCGTCGGTTCCCGGCGTCTTTTCCGCCAGGAACATCGACAGGCCCCGATAATCGGTCGTGCCCTCGACCGACCGGGCCAGCACGGTCATCACATGGGTCCGGGCGGCATGGGTGATCCAGGTCTTGTTGCCGGTGATCGACCAGCCGTCGCCTGCCTTGCGGGCGCGAGTGCGCAGGCTGCCGAGGTCGGAGCCGGTGTTGGGTTCGGTGAAGACCGCCGTGGGCAGGATGTCGCCGCTGGCCAGTCCGGGCAGCCATTTCGCCTTTTGCGCGTCGGTTCCGCCGCAGAGGATCAGTTCGGCCGCGATTTCGGACCGCGTGCCGAGACTGCCGACACCGATGTATCCGCGCGACAGTTCCTCGGACACCACGACCATGCTGGCCTTCGAGAGGCCGAGGCCGCCCCATTGCTCGGGGATGGTCAGGCCGAAAACGCCCATGTCGGCGAGCCTGGCGATCAGGTCCATCGGGATCAGTTCGTCCTTCAGGTGCCAGTCATGGGCGAAGGGGATCACCTCTTCGTCCGAGAAGCGGCGGAACTGGTCGCGGATCATTTCGAGTTCGTCATCGAGGCCGGTGGCCCCGAAGGTGGCCCGCCCCTGGTTCTGCCGCATCAGCGCGACAAGCTGGGCCCGCGCGGCCGGCGTATTGCCCTGCGCGATCAGTCGGGCGGCCTCGGGCCCCGGGTTCCAGGTGCAGCCGATGTCGGACAGGCGCGCGATTTCCCCCTGGCTCATCGGGATGCCGCCCGCGATCTGCGCGAGGTATTCGCCAAACCCGATCTGCAGGATCAGCCCTTCCATCGCGCCAAGGCGACCGGCCTCGTCCAGGCGCCCGGCCCATGCGCAAAGCTGGCGCATCGCCTGGGCATAGGTCGCCAGCCAGGCAACGGCATGCGCGGCGTGCTGGTCAGCGTCGATCAGGCCGGCGCTGACCTTGCCGCCCAGCGTGACCCGCCCGCGCAGGGTGTCGATCGCCCGCGACTCGAGCGCGGCAAGCTCGGGCAGGGTCGCGGCGGCCAGCGACAGGACATCGGGGATGGCTGCGGCGGAGGGCGGGGTCTGGCCGTCATGGGGCATGGAATCTCTCCTTTGCTTGGCGGAAGCAGTTAGGATGTTTGCAGGTGCAGCGCAATATTAATTCGCAACCGCAGCACAGGGCGACGTAAAATGTCGCGGACGATTGGGTCGTGCAGTCCCCCGGCGACCGCGATAAGGGAGAGCAAAACGGGGGGCAGGATGGAATTCCTGATGGCCGGACAGGGGGCGGCGGCGTTCTGGGCTGCCGTGTCCGTCACAGTGTTCGCGGGCTTCGTGAAGGGGGCGGTGGGCTTTGCCATGCCGCTGATCATGATCGGGGCATTCTCGGCCTTCCTGCCGCCGCAGGTGGCGCTGGCGGGCCTGATCCTGCCCACGTTGGTCACCAATGTCGCGCAGGCGTTCCGCGACGGGCCCGCCGCCGCCTTCGACAGCGCGCGCAGCTACCGGCGGTTCCTGGCCGGGACGGTGGTGTTCATCGTGATCAGCGCCCAGTTCGTGACGGTGATTCCGCAGACGCTGTTCCTGCTGCTGCTGGGCGTGCCGATCACGGCCTTCGCGCTGCTGCAGCTGTCGGGCCGCCCGCTGGCGCTGCGGCTGGAACACCGCAGCCGGGCGGAATGGGTGGCCGGGGTGATCGGCGGGCTTTACGGCGGGATCTCGGGTGTCTGGGGGCCGCCGCTGATCGTCTACCTGCTGTCGATCGGCGCGCCCAAATCGGAAACCCTGCGGGTGCAGGGCGTGGTGTTCCTGATCGGGGCGATCGTGCTGCTGTCGGCGCATCTGACATCCGGCATCATGAACGCGGACACCGTGCCGTTCTCGGCGGCGCTGGCGGTTCCGGCGATGGCGGGTCTGGCGTTGGGCCAGTGGGCCGGGCGCAGGCTGGATCAGGCGCGGTTCCGCTGGTGGACGCAGGTGCTTCTGGTGGTGACGGGGCTGAACCTGGTGCGAAGCGCGCTGGCGGCCTGAGGCGGACCGGTTTCCCGCGGGAAACCGGCGCCCCCGGGGCCGTCAGCCGATGGCGGCGGCCCTCACCTCGTCATCGATGTAGGGTGCGTACTGGCCGAAGTTGTCGGCGAACATCTGCACCAGTCGGGCGGCCTGCCGGTCATAGGCGGTGGCGTCGCCCCAGGTGCCGCGCGGGTCGAGAAGCTGGCTGTCGACGCCGGGAACCGCAACCGGCACCTCGAAGCCGAAGTTCGGATCGCGGCGGAACGCCCCGCCGGCAAGCGATCCGTCCAGTGCCGCGGTCAGCAGTGCGCGGGTGGCCCGGATCGGCATCCGCCGTCCGGTTCCATAGGCGCCGCCGGTCCATCCGGTGTTGACCAGCCAGCAGGTCGCGCCGTGGCGGGCGATCTTGGCCTGAAGGAGCTTGCCATAGACCTCGGGGCGGCGCGGCATGAAGGGGGCGCCGAAACAGGTCGAGAAGGTGGGCTGCGGTTCGGTCACGCCGCGTTCGGTGCCCGCGACCTTGGAGGTGAATCCCGACAGGAAGTGATACATCGCCTGTGCGGGCGTCAGCCGGGCGATGGGCGGCAGCACGCCGAAGGCATCGCAGGTCAGCATGATGACGTTCTTCGGATGCCCGGCCAGGCCGGTGGCCGAGGCGTTCGAGATCGCATCGAGCGGATAGGCCACGCGGGTGTTCGCCGTCAGGCTGTCGTCATCGAAGTCGAGTTCCAGCGTCTCGGGGTCATAGACCATGTTCTCGACCACCGAGGCGAAACGCGAGGTGGTGGCGTGGATTTCGGGCTCTGCCTGCGGATCGAGGTTGATCGTCTTGGCGTAGCAGCCGCCCTCGAAGTTGAACGAGCCCGTGTCCGACCAGCCGTGTTCGTCATCCCCGATCAGGATGCGCGCGGGGTCGGCGGACAGCGTGGTCTTGCCGGTGCCCGACAGGCCGAAGAACACCGCAGCCTCGCCGGTGTCGCCGACGGCGTGATTGGCCGAGCAGTGCATGGGCATCACGCCCTTTTCCGGCAGCAGGTAGTTCAGCAGCGTGAACACCGATTTCTTGTTCTCGCCCGCATAGGCCGTGTTGGCGATCAGGATCACCCTTTCGTCGAAGTTCAGCACGATCGCGGTTTCGGTGCGGCAGCCGTGACGGGCCGGATCGGCCTTGAAGGACGGGCAGTTGATGATCGTCCAGCCGGGGACGAACCCGTCAAGCTCGGCCCGCGCGGGGCGGCGCAGCAGGTGGCGGATGAACAGGCCGTGCCAGGCGAGTTCCGTCACCACGCGCACGTCCAGGCGGTGCGCCGGATCGGCACCGGCGTAGAGATCCTGCACGAAGTAGTCGCGGCCCTTCATGTGGGCCAGCATGTCGGCCTTGAGGCGCGCGAAGCCCTCGGGGGTCATCGGCGCATTGTTTTCCCACCAGATCGTCTTTTCGACCGATGGCGTGCGGACCACGAACTTGTCCTTGGGAGAGCGGCCGGTGAACTGCCCGGTCGAGCACAGGAACGCCCCGCCGATGCCCAGCCTGCCCTCGCCACGCGCCACCGCAGCCTCGACCAGCGCGGGTTCGATCAGGTTGTAATGCACGGAACCCAGCCCCGCGATGCCCTGATCTTCCAGCCGGAATGCCGGATTGACGCGTCCATGGTCCATGTGCAGGCTCCCTGACCGCGTCGCGCGATCCCTCGATGGTTGACGATCCGTCACTGCACGCCCGTCGCGGTGACGTCTGCGCATCCCTGCAGGTTGCGCCTAAGCCCGCTATATAATGACGTTTTTGCGATAGAACAGGACGCTTTTCGGTGTTAGCGCAACCAACTTGCCGATAGCGCAAACGGTCGCGGTTCTTTGCCGAGGATTGCCACAACTGAGGCAAATTAGTCATTCCTTCGGAAATTTGACTTGTCCTGAGTCCGTCAGCCGGGCCGATTCGCAGTTAGCGATTGATTCTGCGGCCCCAAAACGGGATGATGCGGAAAACGACAAGAACATGAGCAGTATAGGGAAGCCCACCATGTCGCGTATCGCGCTCGTGGACGATGACAGGAACATCCTGACGTCCGTTTCGATGACCCTTGAGGCCGAGGGGTTCGAGGTCGAAACCTACAACGACGGACAGACGGCGCTCGACGCCTTCAACCGTCGGCTGCCCGACATGGCGGTGCTGGATATCAAGATGCCCCGGATGGACGGCATGGACCTGCTGCAGCGCCTGCGGCAGAAGACGACGATGCCCATCATCTTTCTGACGTCGAAGGACGACGAGATCGACGAGGTTCTGGGCCTGCGGATGGGCGCGGACGACTATGTGAAGAAGCCCTTCTCGCAGCGCCTGCTGGTCGAGCGGATCCGCGCGCTGCTGCGCCGCCAGGACGCCATCGTGTCGGGCGAGGTCGCGGTGACCGAGGAGAACAAGATCATGGAGCGGGGGCATCTGAAGATGGACCCGCTGCGTCATGCCGTGGCCTGGAAGGGCCAGGACGTATCGCTGACCGTGACCGAATTCCTGCTGCTTCAGGCGCTGGCGCAGCGCCCGGGCTTCGTCAAGAGCCGCGACCAGCTGATGGATGTGGCCTATGACGATCAGGTCTATGTGGACGACCGCACGATCGACAGCCACATCAAGCGCCTGCGCAAGAAGATGCGCAGCGCCGACCCCGATTTCTCGGCCATCGAAACGCTCTACGGCATCGGTTACCGCTACAACGAAGAGTAATCGCCGATGACCGCTCTGCCGCGTCTTTCGGTCCCCGAGACGCCCCGCCGCGGCGAGGTGCTGCTGGGCGAGGACTGGGTGGCGCCCGACGTCGCCGAACCCGAGCTGCGCGACCATCGCGGCCGGCGCGGGCTCGTATCGCTGAACCGGTCGCCGCTGGCGCGCAAGATCATCGTGTTCAACCTGCTTGCGCTGGTGATCCTGGTGGCGGGCGTCCTGTTCATGAACCCGTTCCGCGACAGCCTTGTGCTGCAGCGCGAGCAGGGGCTGGTGACCGAGGCCAAGCTGGTCGCCGACGTGTTCGAGGCGGCGGGCAGCCCCGATGCGGCCCCGGTGGCGGATGCCGCGCGCATCCTGTCCGCGCTGACGCTGGCGCCGGGGGTCGAGGTGTTCGTGTTCGATGCCGCGGGCACGCTCGTGGCGCGGGGTGCGGGCGGCGCGATCACTGCGCCGGATGCGGGGCGGTCCACCGTCATCACCGATTTCCTGAATGCGATCTGGGACGGCGTGTCGGGCATCATGGCCAGCGGCCAGGACGGCGGCGCCGAGGCCGATGCCGAGGGCATGGCGCGCGCGCTGCTGGCCGCGGCGCAGTCGGGCGAGACGGCGGTGAACACCGGCCGCGACGCGCAGGGCGGGGCGCTGTTCTCGGTCGCGACGCCGATCCTGCGCGACGGGCGGGTGGCCGGTGCGGTGGCGCTGACCTCTGCCGCCGGCGAGATCGACCGGCTGGTGCGCAACGAGCGCGAGCAGGTCCTGCAGATGTTCGTGATCGCCCTGCTGGTGTCGATCGGCCTGTCGCTGGTGCTGGCCTCGACCATCGCCAACCCGCTGTCGGACCTTGCCGCCGCCGCCGAGCTTGGCCGCGACCGCGACGCCCGGCGGATGGCCCCGGGCCGCGTGCGCATCCCCGACCTGACCGCCCGGCCCGACGAGATCGGGCGCCTGTCGGTGGCGATGCGGGGCATGGTTGCCGCGCTCTACGACCGGATCGACGCCAACGAACAGTTCGCCGCGGACGTGTCGCACGAGATCAAGAACCCGCTGGCCAGCCTGCGCTCGGCGGTCGGATCGCTGCGCTTCGTCAAGAAGGAAGAACACCGCGAGAAGCTGCTGGACGTGATCGAGCACGACGTGCGGCGCCTGGACCGGCTGGTATCGGACATCTCGAACGCCTCGCGGCTGGACAGCGAACTGGTCAAGGAGGAGGAAGAGGAATTCGACCTTCTCAAGACCCTGTCGAACCTGTCGGAATACCTGGGCAAGCAGGCCGGCGAGAAGGGCGTGGACTTCATCACCGACCTGCCGCCGGAACCGATCCGGATCCGGGGCCTCGAGGCGCGGCTGGCGCAGGTGTTCGTGAACCTGATCACCAATGCGATCTCGTTCTGCGAGGAGGGTGACGCGGTGCGCGTCTGGGCCCGCAAGCGCGAGAACCGCGTGCTCGTGGTGGTCGAGGATACCGGCCCGGGCATCCCCGACGCGGCACTGCAGAAGGTGTTCAAGCGGTTCTATTCCGAACGGCCGCCGGGGCAGTTCGGCAACCATTCGGGCCTGGGGCTTGCCATCTCGAAACAGATCGTCGAGGCGCATGGCGGGGTGATCTGGGCCGAGAACATCCAGCCCACGACCGCCGACGCCACCTCGGAACCGCTGGGCGCGCGCTTTGTCGTGGGCCTGCCGGTCTAGCGCCGCGGGTGGCCGGCAAGCCCGCCACGACCCCGCCCGCCGCCGCCCCGGCCGTGCCACTCGCCGACCGGACCACCGTTCACGCGACCTGCGTCGCGCTGACGCCGCGGACGGGCCTGCTGCTGCTGGGCGCCTCGGGGGCGGGGAAGTCGTCGCTGGCCCTGATGCTGATGGGTCTGGGCGCACGGCTGGTGGCCGATGACCGCACGATCCTGGGACGGGAGGGTGACGCCCTGATCGCCGCGGCGCCGGCGGAGATATCGGGGCTGATTGAGGCGCGGGGGGTGGGGATCCTGCGGGCAGACCCGATGGCGCGGGCACGGGTGGTGCTGGCCGCCGACCTTGACGCGACCGAGGCTGAGCGTCTTCCGCCGCGTCGCCGCATCGTGTTCTGCGGTTGCGAAATCGACCTTGTGCAGGGCGCCGCGACACCTCATTTTCCCCATGCGCTCATCCAGTATCTCAGGGGCGGGCGTCAGGCGTGACAGGCACTCGAGTCGTGGACCAGACAGAACACCGCATCGTCCTTGTCACCGGCCCCTCCGGCGCCGGGCGGTCCACCGCGATTCACGCGCTGGAGGACATGGGATACGAGGTCATCGACAACCTGCCCCTGAGCCTGGTTCCGCGCCTGATGGACGGGCCACCGCTCGACCGGCCCGTGGCATTGGGGCTCGACGTGCGCAACCGCGATTTCGCGGCCTCGGCGATCATCGAACTGATCGACCGGCTGACGCGCGATCCCCGCGTGACGGTCGAGGTGCTGTATCTCGACTGCGCCGCGAGCGAGCTTGTCCGCCGCTACAGCCAGACGCGCCGCCGTCATCCCATGGCACTGTCGGACACGCCGGAGGACGGCATCGCGCGCGAGGTCGACCTGCTGGCGCCGATCCGGGTGCGCGCCGACCACCTGATCGACACCACCGAGATGTCGCCGCACGACCTGAAGGCCGACCTCGGCCGCTGGTTCGGGGCCGATGCCGGGCCGCGCCTGACGGTGTCGCTGCAGTCATTCTCGTACAAGCGGGGTCTGCCGCGCGGGCTGGACATGGTGTTCGACTGCCGTTTCCTGTCGAATCCGCACTGGCTGCCCGCGCTGCGCGATCTGGACGGCCGGGATGCGCCCGTTGCCGAACATGTGAAAGCCGACCCCCGGTTCCCCGCATTCTTCGAGAAGCTCGCCGATATGGTGCAATTCCTTCTGCCCGCACAACTGGAGGAAGGAAAGGCGCATCTGTCCATCGGTTTCGGATGCACCGGAGGGCAACACCGCTCGGTGATGATGGTCGAAACACTGGCCTATCGGCTTGCAGAGACGGGCTGGCCGGTGTCAAAACGGCACCGTGAACTCGAACGCAGGGCGGTTGCCCACCCCCCCACGCAGACAGGATGATCGCGGCGTGATCGGTATCGTCATCGTGGCCCATGGCGGCCTCGCGCGGGAATACCTGTCCGCCGTCGAACACGTGGTCGGGCGACAGAAGGGCATGGTCGCCATCGCCATCGAGGAAGACCATGACCGTATGCGCAAGCAGGGCGAGATCTGCGATGCCGCCGATGCGGTGGATCAGGGCGACGGCGTGCTGATCGTCACCGACATGTTCGGCGGAAGCCCGTCGAACTTGTCGCTGCCGGCCTGTGTCGGTCGCGGACGGCGCATCCTGTACGGGGCAAACCTGCCGATGCTGATCAAGCTGGCGAAGTCGCGCGACCTGAAGGTCGACGAGGCGGTGGCGCTCGCGCTCGATGCGGGGCGCAAGTACATCAACAGCCTGGACCTCGGGACGGGCGAGGCGACGTGACGGTGCTGCGGCTTCAGATCGTGAACGAGAAGGGGCTGCATGCGCGCGCCTCGGCCAAGTTCGTCGAGGTGGTGGAACGCCATGACGCGCAGGCGCAGGTGTCGAAGGACGGCATGACGGTGTCGGGCGATTCGATCATGGGGCTGCTGATGCTGGGCGCCGCGCGGGGCACGGCGATCGAGGTGGTCACCACCGGGCCCGAGGCCGAGACGCTGGCCGAGGCGCTGACCGCGCTCGTTGCCAACCGCTTCGGTGAGGATTACTAGGGCGCGATGCCGCCCCCGGCAAACGGGCGGCGCAGCGGAATGGGGTATTCTTGGACGAAGCGACAGACCTGCAGCGGGCCGCCGCCGCGCGCAAGTACGACATGCGCCGCCTGTCCTATGCGGGCACGTTCACCAACCCGTTCAAGGCCAACACGATCCGTGCCATCGAGTGGCTGACGGCCAAGATCACGCTGCTGCGCCTGATCCGGTCTTTCGAACGCAAGGGCGCGCCCTTCGGCCCGCCGTTCTGGCCCGCCGCCATCGCCCACATGGGCATCCGCATCGACACGCCGGCGGACGAGATTGCCCGCATCCCGGCCACCGGTCCGCTGGTCGTCGTGGCGAACCATCCGTCGGGGGTGGTCGACGGCATGGTGATGGCGGAAATGATCAACCGCGTCCGGTCGGACTTCAAGATCCTGACCCGGTCGCTGCTGACCGGCATCCCCGAGGTCGCGCAGTTCATGATCCCGGTTCCCTTTCCGCATGAGGAAGGCGCGCGCGAGATGGGCCTGCAGATGCGGGCCGAGACGATGGCGCATCTGAAGCAGGGCGGGGTCATCATCCTGTTTCCGGCGGGCAAGGTGGCGCATTCCGACACGTTCTTCGGCCCGGCGGTGGAATCCGAATGGAATGTCTTCACGCACAAGATGGTGGCAAAGTCCGGTGCCACGATCCTGCCGATCAAGTTTTCCGGCCAGAACAGCCGGGCCTACCTGATGGCCAACCTGATGTCGGCGACGCTGCGGCAGGGCCTGTTGCTGCATGAGATCAAGCGCGGGCTGAACAAGGCGCAGCGGCCCCATATCGGCCATCCGATCCCGGCCGCGGTGCTGAGGGACTGGCCAAGCGATCCGCGCGGCTTCCTGGCCTGGCTGCGGGCCCATACGCTGGCACTGGACGCGCCCGGCGGGCCTGCGGCGGTTGCCCCGCCCGAGGCGTTCCGGCGCGCGCCGGGCACGCCGCCGGCCCCCGCGGCGGACGACTGACGCCGGTTCAGCGCGTCGGCACCGGCACGTCGCCGCGATAGTCGTAGAAGCCCCGCCCGGTCTTGCGGCCCAGCCAGCCGGCCTCGACATATTTCGTCAGCAGCGGACAGGGGCGGTACTTGGTGTCGGCAAGGCCGTCGTGCAGCACGTTCATGATGGCAAGGCAGGTATCGAGCCCGATGAAATCGGCCAGTTCCAGCGGCCCCATCGGGTGATTGGCGCCCAGTTTCAGGCTCTGGTCGATCGACAGCACCGAGCCGACGCCTTCATACAGCGTATAGACCGCCTCGTTGATCATCGGCATCAGGATGCGGTTGACGATGAAGGCGGGGAAATCCTCGGCGCTGGCGGCCGTCTTGCCCAGCTTGGCGACCACGGCCAGCAGCGTCTGGTAGGTCGGGGCATCGGTCGCGATGCCGCGGATCAGCTCGACCAGCTGCATAACCGGGACCGGGTTCATGAAATGGAACCCCATGAACCGCTCGGGCCGGTCGGTGCGGCTGGCGAGGCGGGTGATCGAGATCGACGAGGTGTTCGAGGTCAGGATGGTCTGCGGCCCCAGATGCGGCGCCAGGGCGTCGAAGATCTTCTGCTTGACCGCCTCGTTCTCGGTCGCCGCCTCGATGATCAGGTCGAGCGGGCCGAGGTCGGCCAGATCCATCGTGGTGCGGATGCGCGCCATGGCGGCGGCCTTGTCCTCGGCCGAAACCTTGCCGCGCGCGACCTGGCGTTCGAGATTGCGGTCGATGGTGGCCACGGCCTTTTGCAGCACCTCGGCGTTCACATCGGTCAGCGTGACCTCATAGCCCGACAGGGCAAAGACATGGGCGATGCCGTTGCCCATCTGGCCCGCGCCCACCACGCCCACGCTTCTGATGTCCATCGCCGTTCCCCAGTGGCCGCTCGCCGCGCCTGACCATAGGCCGGGGGCAGGCGGAGGTGCAAGGCCGGGGGGTTTCCGCAAATTCGAGGTTTAGCGCTTTGGAAACCGAAGCTGTCCAGAGTGAGTCGCGGGTGTTGTGACGATCAGGTGGGTGGACATGGCCTATGCCTATGCGGGCGAGGGGTCGCTCGACTATTTTCCCTGCCACTACGGCGGGTCCAGACTGCTGTTCCGCGGGCCGCATCGCGACCTGGCGATGCCCTATGTGGTATCGCTGGGCGGGGCAGAGACCTATGGCCGGTTCATTCCGCGCCCCTGGCCCGATCTGGTCGAGGCGGCGACGGGCTGGCGCATGGTGAACCTCGGCTGCGTCAACGCGGGGCCGGATGCGTGGCTTGCCGATGCGGGCGCGCTGCGGGTGGCGCAGGGCGCGCGGGCGGCCGTTCTGCAGGTGACGGGGGCGGCCAACCTGTCGAACCGGCACTATGCGGTGCATCCCCGCCGCAATGACCGGTTCGTGCGCGCGAACGGGCCGCTGCGCAGCCTGTTTCCCGAGGTGGATTTCACCAACTTTCACTTCACCCGCCATCTGCTCGGCACGCTGGCAGAGGTGTCGCCCGCCCGCTTTGCCACGCTCGCCGATGACCTGCGGGCGGCCTGGGTCGGCCGGATGCGGGCACTGATCGCGGGGCTGGGGGTGCCGGTGGTGCTGCTGTGGATCGGGCGCGCCCCGCCGCCGCCGCGCGGCACGCCTGCGGGCGGCGACCCCTATCTGATCGACGCGGCGATGATTGCCGCATTGCGCCGGGGCGTTTCCGACTATGTCGAGGTGGTACTCAGCCCCGATACGCTGGCGCAGGGGGTGCAGGGCATGGCCTTTGCCCCGATGGAGCGGCCCGCCGCCGAAGGGCTGCCGGGCCCCGCCGCACATGAGGAAATCGCGGCGCTGCTGTCGCCGGTTCTGGACCGGCTGACCTGACAGGCAAACGGGCGCCCCGGCGGGGCGCCCGACATGCAGGCGGCGGATGCCGAGCCTACAGCTTTTCGATCATCTCGGGCACGACGGTGAACAGGTCGCCCACAAGGCCATAGTCGGCGACCTGGAAGATCGGTGCCTCCTCGTCCTTGTTGATCGCCACGATCACCTTGGAATCCTTCATCCCCGCCAGGTGCTGGATCGCGCCCGAGATGCCAACCGCCACATAGAGCTGCGGCGCCACGACCTTGCCGGTCTGGCCCACCTGCCAGTCGTTCGGCGCATAGCCCGAATCGACCGCCGCGCGCGACGCGCCCACGGCGGCACCGAGCTTGTCCGCCAGCCGCTCGATCAGCGCGAAATCGGCCTCGGAACCCACGCCGCGGCCGCCCGAAACCACAATGCCCGCACTGGTCAGCTCGGGGCGGTCGCTGGCCGCCACGCGATCCTCGACCCAGGACGACAGCGAACCGTCAGCGCCGGTTGCCACCGCCTCGACCGGCGCGGCGCCACCCGTCCCGGCGGCCTGGAAGGTTGCCGTGCGGATCGTCATCACCTTGACCGGGTCCGACGACTTGACCGTCTGGATCGCGTTGCCCGCATAGATCGGCCGTTCGAACGTGTCGGCGTCGATGACGGCCGTCACCTCCGAGATCACCATCACATCCAGCAGCGCCGCCACCCGCGGCAGCACGCTTTTCGAGAAGGCGCCCGATGCCGCCGCGATATGCGAATAGCCGCCCGCAAGCGACACGACCAGGGCCGCAACCGGCTCGGCCAGACCGTGGCAGAACACGTGGTCGTCCGCGAACAGCACCTTGGCCACGCCCGACAGGCCCGCAGCCTCGGCCGCCGCCGCGTCGCCGCCCTGTCCGGCGACCAGCACATGCACCTCGCCCAGTCCCGACACGGCCGTCAGCGCCTTGGCCACGGAATCGGTCGCAAGCTGCCCGTCGTTCACATCCGCAATCAGAAGAACGGCCATCAGATCACCCCCGCTTCGTCTTTCAGTTTCGCGATGAGCTCGTCCACCGAACCCACGCGCACCCCGGCCTTGCGGCCCGCCGGTTCCACCGTCTTCAGAACCGTCAGCCGCGGGCTGACATCGACCCCGTAGTCGGCCGGTGTCTTTTCCTCGAGCGGCTTCTTCTTGGCCTTCATGATGTTCGGCAGCGAGGCATAGCGCGGCTCGTTCAGCCGCAGGTCCACCGTCACGATGGCGGGCATCTTCACCCGGATCACCTGAAGCCCGCCGTCGACCTCGCGGGTCACGGTGGCATGGTCGCCCTCGACCACCACCTCGCTGGCAAAGGTCGCCTGCGACCAGCCCAGCAGCGCGGACAGCATCTGACCGGTCGCGTTCATGTCGTTGTCGATCGCCTGCTTGCCGCAGAGGATCATGCCGGGCTGTTCGTCCCGGGCCACCGCCGCCAGCAGCTTGGCCACGGCAAGGGGTTCGATGTCGACATGAACGTCCGATGCCGCCTCGATCAGGATCGCACGGTCCGCACCCATCGCCAGCGCCGTACGCAGCGTTTCCTGGCTCTGCTTCACGCCGACCGAGACCACCACGATCTCGGTGGCGATGCCCTTCTCGCGCAGGCGGATCGCCTCTTCCACCGCGATCTCGTCAAACGGGTTCATCGACATCTTCACATTGGCAAGATCGACGCCCGTTCCGTCCGCCTTCACGCGAACCTTCACGTTGTAGTCGATCACCCGCTTCACAGGCACAAGGACCTTCATCCGATACGTCTCCCGAATGACAGAATGTTGCGCAGCTAGATACCGCGTCGCGGACCTGCGCGACAGACCAAATGCGACCGGCGCGATGCCCGCGACGCCGCGTTTTCCCGGGGCGCGCCGCTATCGCGTCAGGCCCGGCACCCACAACACGTCGGCGCGGCCCTCGTCGTTGGCGATGCGCCCGGCGACGAAGAACCAGTCCGACAGGCGGTTCAGGTAGCGCACCGCCTCGGGGTTCACGTCCTCGACCGTGGCCAGTTCCACCACCAGCCGCTCGGCCCGCCGGCAGACCGTGCGGCACAGGTGCAGATGCGCCGCCAGTGCCGTTCCGCCCGGCAGGATGAAGCTTTTCAACGGCTTCAGCCGTGCCGGATCGTTCCAGGCGTCGATCTCGGATTCCAGGCGCGCCACCTGGCCATCGATCATCCGCAGCGGCGTGTAGGGGCGCGTCTCGTCCAGGTGCCGGTCGGGGGTGCAGAGGTCGGCGCCCAGGTCGAACAGGTCGTTCGAGATGCGCGCGAGGCCCGCATCCATCTCGGCCGGCGCATGCAGGCGGGCAAGGCCGATGGTGGCGTTCGTCTCGTCCACCGTGCCATAGGCCTGCACCCGCAGCGAATGCTTCGCCACCCGGGCGCCGTTGCCCAGGGCGGTTTCCCCGGCATCGCCGGTCTTGGTGTAGATTTTCGACAGGACGACCATGCGCTGCTCAGCTCCCCGTGGCGCCGCGCAGGGTGACATAGATCAGGATGATCGCCACCGCCCCCGCCTGCGCATAGATGCGGTACCGCATGATGCGGTTCGCGTGCTTCTTGTTGAAATCGCCGCCCCGGGCGAACCCGCCCACGCCGACCATGAGGATGACCAGCACCAGCAGACAGGCGGCGATGGCGACGATCAGAAGCGGGTCGTTGAACATGGGTCCCCCCGGGGTTGATCCGCCCAATCTAGCCCCGGGCGGCGAAAAGGCGAAGGGTCAGCCTTGTCGCGCCACCCAGTCGAGCGCGCGGGTCGGCAACAGGCGGCGCAGCGCGCCCATCAGGTACGTGGGCGTGGTCACGTAGTAGCGCGCGCGCGGCCGCGCGGATTCGAGCGCATGGACCAGTTTCGCGGTCACGGCGGCGGGCGGCAGTTCGAACCGGTCCTTCTTCAGCGCGGGCTTGTAGAGCCGGTCCAGAAGGCTGGCGTATTCCGCCGATCGGGCCGAGCCGCGCCAGTCGATCCAGCGTTCGAAATGCGGGATCGCGTTCTCGCGGATCTTCGTGGCGATCGGGCCGGGCTCGATCAGGATCACCTCGATGCCCGTGCCCGCCATTTCCAGGCGCATCACGTCGGTCAGCCCCTCGAGCGCGTGCTTGGTCGCCACATAGGCGCCCCGCCATTTCAGCGCCACGAAGCCCAGGACCGAGGAACACTGCACGATCCGGCCGCCCCCCTGCGCCCGCATCACCGCGATGGCCCGCCGTGTCAGGTCGTGCCAGCCGAAGAGATTGGTCTCGAAGATCGCGCGCAGGGCGTCGGTGGGCAGGTCCTCCACCGCGCCGGGGCAGGCAAAGGCGCCGTTGTTGAACAGCGCGTCCAGCCGGCCGCCGCGCGCCGCCACCTCGGCCATCGCGGCGGCGATGCTGCCGGGGTCGGCATAGTCCAGCCGGAAACTCTCCAGACCCTCGGCCCGCAGCCTCTCGCAATCGGCCTCGGCCCGGCAGGTGGCATAGACGCGCCAGCCGCGCGCCGCCATCCCGCGCGCCGCATCAAGGCCGATGCCAGAGGAACATCCGGTGATCAGAAGGGTACGCTGTGTCATGGTTCGGCCCGGCTGGTTGCCGGGGTACACCTAGATCGCCGTGTTCCGGAATGTAAGTCTCACGGCTGTGGCTTTGAGAGGAGTCTTTCAGCGACGTATCCCTGGATTCCGTCGCCTTCGATCTTGATGAGGACCCATCCGTTTTCGGGGTTTTCGACGACGGTTACGGCCTCGTTTCGTGTGAGGCGTCCGATGACGGGTTCGGTGGTGGAGGGTCCCTGGCGGACGTTGACGGCGTTTGCGGAGACGTAGCGGAGGGGGAGGGGGTCGGCGGTGGGCGCGGTGGCGGCGGGTGCGGCTGCCGGGGGTGTGGCGGCGGGCGGTGTGGCGGGGGTGAAGCTTGCGGGGGTGAGGCTTGCGGCGAGGCGGCCGGGCGCCGGTTCGGGGGCGCGGGCTGCGGGGACGGCGGCGGGGGCGGGGCGTGCGGGGGGCAGGTCGGCATAGGCCTCGGGGGCGTAATGCCCGGCCAGGCCGAAGCGCGCCTGGCCGTGGTCGCGGCCCCCGATCAGCAGGACCAGGAACATCGCGGCGGCGAGAAGGCTGAGCAGTCTGACCATGGGCGGCAACCGATTCCGGACGATTTCCGTTCGTTTACCATGCTTTCGCGGCGCGGCGGGCCAAAAAAGCGGCAGGCTGCGACGGCCCCCCCCGAGCATGCCCCGAGCGGACCCCCGAATGCCCGCCGTGCGCCCCCCGGGGCGCGCCGCCGGGTGGCCGCCCCGGAACGGCCTCCCGAAGCGGACCCCGGACCGTGCCGCGGGGCCCGCGGTGCGGGGTCCGGGCCCGCGGCGCGCAATCCGCACTGGACCGGTCCGCGCCCGCGCCTTACACCACCGCCATGCCCGCCCCGCCCGACAGCCCCCCGCCTGACACTCCCGGGCCCGACAGCCCCCCGCCCGACACGCCCGGGCCCGACACGCCCGGGCCCGACAGGTCCGGGGCCGCGCCCGCGGACCTGGCCGAACCGCTGCGCCGCGCCATCGGCGAGCGCTATCTGACCTATGCGCTGTCCACGATCATGCACCGCGCGCTGCCCGATGCCCGCGACGGGCTGAAGCCGGTGCACCGCCGCATCCTCCATGCGATGCGCGAGCTGCGCCTGTCGCCCGCGGGCGGGTTCCGCAAGTCGGCCAAGATCTCGGGCGACGTGATGGGCAACTACCATCCGCATGGCGATGCCGCGATCTATGACGCGATGGCGCGGCTGGCGCAGGACTTCAACCTGCGCTACCCGCTGGTCGACGGGCAGGGCAACTTTGGCAACATCGACGGCGACAACCCGGCGGCCAGCCGCTACACCGAGGCCCGCCTGACCGCGATCGCCGAGACCCTGATGGAGGGGCTGGCCGAGGATGCGGTGGACTTCCGGCCGAACTACGACGGCACGCTGGAGGAACCCGTGGTCATGCCCGGGGCCTTTCCGAACCTGCTGGCCAACGGCGCGTCGGGCATCGCGGTGGGCATGGCCACCAACATCCCGCCGCACAACCTGCACGAGCTGGTCGATGCCTGCCTGGCGCTGATCCGCGATCCGGAGATCGCCGACGACGCCCTGGCCGACCTGGTGCCCGGCCCCGATTTCCCCACCGGCGGGGTGCTGGTGGAACCGCCCGAGAGCATCCGCGAGGCCTATCGCACGGGCCGCGGCGCGTTCCGGCTGCGCGCCCGCTGGCATGTCGAGGATCTGGGGCGCGGTGCCTGGCAGGTCGTGATCACCGAGATCCCCTACCAGGTGGCGAAGTCGCGGCTGATCGAGCGGCTGGCCGAGCTGATCGTGACGCGGAAGGTGCCGCTGCTGGCCGATGTGCGCGACGAGAGCGCCGAGGACCTGCGCATCGTGCTGGAGCCGCGCGCCCGCACGGTGGACCCCGAGATGCTGATGGGGCTGCTGTGGCGCAGCTCGGACCTCGAGATCCGCTTCAGCCTGAACATGAACGTGCTGATCGACGGGCGGGTGCCGAAGGTCTGTTCGCTGAAGGAGGTGCTGCGCGCCTTCCTCGACCACCGCCGCGCGGTGCTCCTGCGCCGCAGCCGCCACCGGCTGGAGCGGATCGACCACCGGATGGAGATCCTCGCGGGCCTGCTGGTCACCTACCTGAACCTCGACCGGGTGATCGACATCATCCGCTACGACGCCGATCCGAAGGCCGCGCTGATGCGCGAGACCTGGGGGCGGAGGCATCGCCGCGCCACCTCGGAGGCCGATTACCGCAGCCCGGGGCCGGGGCCGGGCGAGCTGGGCGAGGTCCAGGTCGAGGCGATCCTGAACATGCGGCTGCGCGCGCTGCGGCGGCTGGAGGAGATGGAGCTGCTGGCCGAGCGCGACGCGCTGCGGGCCGAACGCGCGGGGCTGGCCGCGCTCGTCGCCGACCCGGCGCAGCAATGGGCGCGCATCGCCGGGGAACTGGCCGGGACCCAGGCGCGCTTCGGCCGCAGCGCCCCGGGCGGCGCGCGGCGCACCACCCTGGCCGAGGCGGGCGGGACGCCCGAGGTCGCGCCCGAGGCGCTGATCGAGCGCGAGCCGGTCACCGTGATCTGCTCGCGCATGGGCTGGGTGCGGGCGATGAAGGGGCACCAGCCGCTCGACCTCGAGCTGAAGTTCAAGGATGGCGACGGGCCGCGCTTCGTCTTCCATGCCGAGACCACCGACCGCATCCTGGTGGCCGGCTCGAACGGGCGGTTCTACACGCTGGGCGCCGGCAGCCTGCCCGGCGGGCGCGGCATGGGCGAGCCGCTGCGCCTGATGGTCGACCTGCCGAACGAGGCCGAGATCGTCGAGATGCTGATCCACCGCCCCGGCGAGCGGCTGCTCGTCGCCTCCGACGCCGGCGACGGCTTCGTGGTGCCCGCCGACGAGGTGCTGGCCCAGACCCGCGCCGGAAAGGCCGTGGTCACCCTCGCCCCCGGCGCCCGCCTCGCCCTCTGCCGCCGCGTCGCCGGCGACCATGTCGCCGTCATCGGCGAAAACCGCAAGATGCTCGTCTTCCCCCTCGCCGACCTCCCCGAAATGGCCCGCGGAAAGGGCGTCCGGCTCCAGAAGTACAAGGACGGCGGCCTCGCCGACGCCACCACCCTCACCCTCGACAGCGGCCTCAATTGGAAAGACCCCGCAGGACGATCCAGAACCGAAACAAACCTCCGGGAATGGACCGCAAAACGCGCAACACCAGGAAAAATGGCACCAAGAGGCTTCCCAAGAAACAACAAATTCAACGGATGAGCGGGCGGAGGGAGGATAGGCCCATCCCCGCAGGCCGGGTCTGCGGGGATGGGCGAAAGTCGCCGGGCGGCAGGCGCCGCCCGGCAGGGCCGGTCAGAGGATCAGGTCGTCCTCGGTGATCGTCACGCCGGAGTAGAGCTGGATGCGGTAATCGACCGCGCGGTCGCCGTCGAAGTCGATCGACAGCCAGTCCTGCGTTGCCGAATACTGCACCTGCCCCAGGCCGCTCGCGGCGAAGCCCGCCGAGCCGATGAAGGTCAGATCGAAGGCGGACAGGTCGATCTTGTCGATGCCCTGCTCGAAGTCCATGACATGCAGCCGCGGCACGTTGTCGAACGTGCCGGGCGTCACCTTCAGGATGAAGGTATCGGCACCGGAACCGCCGTAGAGCGAATCCCTGCCGGTCCCCCCATCGAGGAAGTCGTTGCCGTCCCCCCCATAGAGCACGTCGATGGCGGCACCGCCGAACAGGCGGTCGTTGCCGCTGCCGCCATAGAGCGTATCCACCCCACCGCCGCCGAGCAGGCGGTCAGCGCCGCTTCCGCCGTAGAGCTCATCGGCGCCCTGCCGGCCGAAGATCGTGTCGCTGCCGGAGGCCCCGTCGATGATGTCGGCGGAACTCGTGCCCTCGTAGATCGCCGAGATCCCCGCCTGCACGTTCAGCGACACCGTCAGCGGCACGCCGAAATCGCCATCGGACACCTCGAAGTTGGCGGTGTAGCTGCCCGAGGCTTCGGTCGTCTCGTAGACCATCGCCTCGAACTGCGCCTGGGTCAGGATGTCGTCCACCATGACCTCGACACCGTTCAGGAGCAGCCTGCCCGCCTCCGGCCCCGTCAGCAGGGTGTAGGACAGGTCATCGCCATCGGGGTCGATGATGCCCGCCTCGGGGAAGAGCCGCGCGCCGCGGGCGCCCGCCTCGACCGTGTCGGGCGTCCAGACCGCCAGGCCGATGCCGCCGCCGGGGGGATCGTTCTGGTCGTTGACAGTGATCGTCAGCACCTCCTCGCGCGTCAGCCCGCCCGCATCGGTGGCGGTGATGGTCACCTGCACGGTCGGCTCCGTCTCGTGGTCGAGCGTCTCGCCCGCCACAAGCCGCAGCATCCAGGGCAGGCCCGGACCGGCCGCTGCGACGATCTCGAAGCGCGGGTCGTCAACGGTCAGCGTCACCGTATCGGCCGCGTTCGGGTCGGTCGCGCCCAGCCGGGTGATGTCGGCACCATCCGCGTTCTCGTCCACCGACGGCGTATCGTCGTCGAACAGGATATCGTCCGGCGCCACGTTCAGCAGGTCGGCCGCGGCCAGCGTCACGTCGTTGAACACGAAGTTCTCGACACTGGTCGCCGTTGTCGTGTGGGTGCCGTCGCTGAGCGTATAGACCCCGCCCGATTCCGAGATGGCATACATCGCCCAGTCAAGGTCGAAGATGCCCGTGTCGGTGCCCGCGCCGCCGAACAGAGCATTGTTGCCCGAACCGCCGATCAGCGTGTCGTTGCCGGTGCCGCCGGTCAGGGTGTCATTTCCGGCACCGCCGTCCAGGATGTGGCCGCCGTTGGCACCGACAAGCGCATCGTTGCCC
Organism: Paracoccaceae bacterium; assembly: GCA_019454225.1. NCBI lineage: Bacteria > Pseudomonadati > Pseudomonadota > Alphaproteobacteria > Rhodobacterales > Paracoccaceae > Paracoccaceae bacterium. Next base: position 4,105,294 of record CP075370.1, read on the forward strand.
GCCCCGCCAACGAGGTTCTCGACCGAGATCAGCACGTTGTTGCCGATGTCGCTGCCGAATGCGACGCCGAGGCCCAGGTTGGCAAAGACCGCGGCATTGCTTTCGCTGAAGTCGGCCGTATCGCTGCCCGACCCGCCGTTCATCGTGTCGTCGCCGCCACGTCCCGCCAGCGTGTCGTTGCCGTCGCCACCCTGCAGCAGGTTCGACCCGCCATCGCCACGCAGGTTGTCATCCTGCGACGACCCGCTGAGGTTCTCGACCGAGGTGAACGACAGCGATCCGCCGCCGGTCGCCGTTCCCGCCGCAAGGTCGGCCTCGGTGGCCTGCAGGAAGGCGACGGTATCGGTGCCGTCCCCGGCATCGAAGGTGCCGCTGCCGGTTCCCATCGTCAGGATGTCGTCGCCGTCACCCCCCTCCAGCGTCGTGTCACCGGTGACGGTGAACGGCATCGGAACGGTGCCCGGGACAGTATTGTCCTCGACCACGACGGTCGGGTTCAGACTGCTGCCCAGGATGCGGATGGTGTCGGCGGTGACGCCGGTGATCGTGTTGTCGGTAAAGACCAGCGGCCCGTAGGCGCCCCAGGCCACGAAACCCGCATGGGTGCCCGAGATCGCGTTGCCGGTCACCGTGGCATCGCCACCCATCACGAAGATGCCGTCGGCACCGCCGGTGGACACCTGCACCCAGTTGCCGGTGACGCTGATCGCGTCGCCCGCCGCGCCGTTCACCCAGATGCCCGACACCCCGCGCCCGTCTGCCGCCGCGCTGTAACCGGATCCTGCAACCAGCAGGTTGCCGGTGAAGGCCGCGCCATCGCCCTCCAGCCGGACAAAGCCCGACCCGAAGGCGAAACCGCCATGCGCCCCATAGGCCTCGATGATGCTGTTGGTCACCGTCGAACCGGCCGCCAGCGTCAGGTTGTTGCCGCCCCAGCCGGTGAAGTTCGTGCCGGTCCCGGTGTCGACCGAGGTCGAGGGCTTGCTGAGCGTGACGCCGTCGAGCGTCGCACCATCCACCGTCACCTGCACGCGGCCGCCGATCACCGTCTCGCCGGTGCCGCGCGCGCCGTCATCCGCTGCGACGCCCGCCTGCGCACCGAAGATGTCCAGCGCCTTGTTGACGATGACATCGCCGTCAAAGGTGCCCGCCGCGATCTCGATGTATTCGCCGATCCCGCCCGTTGCAGCGTCGATCGCCTCCTGCAGGGTGGCGAACCCGCCCAGCAGGTTGCCGTCGACATCGTAAAGCTTGATGTCGGCGAACAGCGCCGTGGTGGACAGGGTGATGTCGGCGAACTGGATGAACTCGACGTTGGCGAGCGTATCCTCCCCGTCGGTCCCCGCGCCGTCGGTCAGCACCAGAAGCGCCGGGGCGCCCGTCCAGGTGTAGTCGGACACGTTCCCCGACACCACGAAGGTGTCGTTGTTGCCGCCGCCATCGACCGTGTCGTTGCCCTCGCCGCCGGTCACCGTGTCATCGCCGTTGCGCGCTGCGATGATGTCCGCGCCGTCGGTCCCCGTGATGGCGTCGCCACCCGCGCCGCCCAGGATCGCCAGCACGTCGGTCGCGCTGTTGCCCGTGGCCTGCGCGTCGAAGGTGACGGCTCCGGTCAGGTTCTGCAGGTTGAAGTCGGTGCCGACGTTGGTGAACGTGTTGTCGGTGATCCCGGTGATCGCCCCCGCCGCCGGAACGCCCAGCGAGATGCCGGAACCCGAGTTGACGAAGGTGTTGTTGCTGATCGTGGTGGTGCTGTCGTTCCAGCCTTCCTGGTTGATGGCGGACCGGGTCTCGTCGAAGGTGTTGCCGTCGATCAGCAGTGTCGCGCCGTTGACGTTCGACCAGATGCCGCGGCCCCAGGCCGCCTCAGGCAGCAGATTGACCCCGTTGACGAAGTTGCCGACCCCGGTGATCAGGTTGTTGGTGATCGTCAGCGATCCGGTCGTCAGAACCGTCGTGTAGATCGCCTTGTCCCAGCTACCGCCGGTCGAGGCCCCCTGCACCGCGCTCTGGAACACGGTGTTGGTGATCACGTGGCCACCGCCCGTGGTGATGTAGAGCACGTTCACTTCGCCCCGCGCCGGTGAGGTCGGCACGTCATGCAGGAACATCATCCCGTCCAGCGTCACGGGACCGGCGGCGTTGATCACCATCGTGCCGTCGATCACCGACTCCGCCACGCGGCCGGGGTCCGTGCCCGCAAGGCCCGCATTGGCACCGATGATGGTGACCGCCGCGCTCACGGTCAGGTTCTCGGCATAGCTGCCGGCCCCCACCATGATCTCGTCGCCGTCCACCGCGTCGCCCAGTGCCGCGCCGATGGTGGCATAGTCGGTCGACCCGTCGTCCACCAGGAACACATCCAGATCGCCAAAGTCCAGCCGCCCGGCATTCGTCACCTCGGTGACATCGCCAGACGCGATATGCGTGACGATCGCGGTGGTGCCGTCCCAGGTCACGGTATAGTCGACCCGGTCACCCGCGAAGCTGACCGTGTCAACACCCGCACCGCCGTCGATGCTGTCGTTGCCGCCGCCGCCCGCGATGGTGTCGTTGCCGCCACCGCCCGAGATGTCGTCGGCATGCGCGGTGCCGATGATGGTGTTCGCGGCCGCGTTGCCGACAACGGTCAGCCCGTTGTCCACCGCCGACAGGTCAAGGTTCATCGCCACGTTGTCGTGGTTCACCACGCCGATCAGGCCGCCGTAGTTGATCGTCGCCGTGCCCAGCGCCACCTGCTCGACATTCGTGACATCGGCCGACAGCGTCAGGGTATCCGCCACAATCGACTGGAAGAACACCGTATCGGTGTCGCCGCCGCCATCCACGCTCTCGCCCGCCGCGAACTCGGCGCCCGAGGTGTAGACGAACACGTCATTGCCGTCGCCACCCTTCAGGTCATCGGCTCCGCCACGGCCATAGATCAGGTCGTTGCCGTCCGAACCGGTGATCGCGTCGTCGGTCGCCAGCCCCTGCAGCTCGACAATCTCGCCGGCCGAGCTGTTCACCCCGACAAAGCCCGAGGACAGGTCGATGGGCCCGCTGACTCCGTCGAAGTTGACCAGTGCCCAGGGCGCGTAGGCGTTGATGTCCAGATCGCTGATCGTCATCCCGCCCAGGAAGCTGCCGATGGTGTAGAACGACACGGCATCGCTGCTGTAGCGCCCCGTCACCGTCACGTCGTTCAGGACCAGCGCGCCTGCGTCCGCATAGCCGCCCACGCCGGGCGTGCCGACGCGGATGCCCGTGACCGAAAACGCCTTGTCGGCATTCACCGGCGCGCCATTGGTATTGACCGAGCCGCCACGGAAGGTCGCATCCCCCTGGTCGGTGGCCGTGCTGGCCATCGTCACGCCATCCACGGTCAGGTTTCCGTTGAACCCGAACAGGTTCACATGGCCATGCCCGCGCGCGCCCGAATAGAACTCGCCGTTGGTCGAGAAGTCCGAGTCGACGATCGAGATGTTGCCGACCGTGTTCGGGTTGATCGGATTCGAGCCGTTCGCCGGGTGCATGTAGAACAGGCCGTTCGCCCGCGCGTTCGAGATCGACACCCCGTCAAGCTCGATGAACCCGCCGTTCACGCCCGGCACATCCGTCGCCGAGTTGACGATGCGGATGCCGTACTGGAACCCCGTCGCATCGATGGCGATGTTGGCAAAGCGCAGCAGGTCGTCGGTGTCCATGTCGTCGGCGACGCTGATCCAGCCCGCCAGGCTGATCCCGGCGCCCGCACCGGTCAGCGTGATCGCCCGGGCGCCCAGGTCCAGGTTCTCGGTGTAGCTGCCTTCGGCCACCAGCACCTCGTCCCCGGTCTGCGATGCCGCGATCCCGGCCTGGATGGTGCCGAACTCGGTTCCCGCCGCAACCAGCAGCACGTCCCGGTCGGTGAAATCCAGCCGCCCGGCATTCGTCACCTCGGTCACGTCGCCCGACGTGTCATGCGTGACGATGGCGGTGGTGCCATCCCACACGACAGTGTAGTCACCCCGCGCACCGGCAAAGACCACGGTATCCAGCCCGTCGCCGCCGTCGACAGTGTCGTTGCCGCCGCCGCCATCCAGGGTGTCGTCACCCTCGCCGCCGTCGATCACGTCATCATGCGCCGTGCCGAGCAGGCTGTCGTTTCCGACGCCACCATGGATTTCCAGCGCGTTGCCGATCGCCGAGGCATCGACGCCCGCGCCGCTGCTGCTGGTGACGACAACCGCTTCGACATCGGTCACCGTCGATTCCAGCACCAGCGTCCCGACGTCGGTGAACAGGATCGTGTCGAACCCGTCGCCGCCGTCGATGCTGTCGCCGACATGATGGCCAAGATCGTAGATCTCGAACTGGTCGTCGCCATCGCCACCCGACATGCTGTCGGCACCCTCGCCACCGACGATCACGTCGTCGCCGCCCTCGCCGCTCAGGCTGTCATCACCGCTGCCGCCTTCCAGATAGTCGCCGCTTGCGGACCCGACCACCGAATGCGGAACCGGCCCGTAATCCGGCGCAAAGCTCACGCCCGCCGCGAAGGGATCGGTCACGTCCACGTCGGTCACGGTATTGCCGCTGACCGCGATGCTGTCCGGCGCAAGCTCGCCATAGACCGCGATGCCGATGTCGGCATGGCTGACCGTGTTGCCGGTGATCGACCCGCCGCTGTTCGGCGTGCCGAAGTCCAGGATGTAGATGCCCACCACCTTGGCCACCGTGGTCGTGCCGTTCGTGCCGGTCAGCGTGTTGCCGGTGATGTCCAGGTCGGTGTTGCCATAGCCCAGGATCATCGACGAATAGGCCAGCGCCGGCCCGGCATAGCCGATGGCCGAAAGCGTGCTGTTGGCGATCGTGCCGGTCGAGTTCAGCACCTGGAAGCCGTTCTGCGCGTTGATCGTCTGCGCACCGCCGCCGATCACCGTCACCCCGTCGATATCCAGGTCGGCACGGCTGAACACGGTCGCGTTCTTCTGGAAATCGTCGATCGTGCCGCCATGCATGAAGAAGGTCAGCAGGTTGCTGTTGTCGACCTGCAGCGCCACGCCACGCTGGACGCCGCTGACAACGTCAAAGCCGTCGTCTGTGGTGCCGCCCGCATAGGGATCGCGCACCCCGGTGATGTTCACCTCGTCCAGTCCGCCCGAGGCGTCGCGGAAGTACACGCCCGTGAACTGCGCCTGCCCGGCGCCGCCGCCCTCGCTGACCGTGTTGCCACGCCCGTCGCCATCCACGGTCATGTCGCGCAGGACCACGTTGCTGGCGTCCAGAACCGTGATGACCGAATGCATCTCGCGGTCCGACGACGACCGCGCGGTTTCCTCCACATCCGCCGGCGCGCGCACCGTCACCGTCCCGCCGGTGCCCCGGACCGTCAGGTTGTCCAGACCGTCGATGACCACCTGCTCAACATAGGTGCCCGCATGGACGATGATCTCGTCGCCGCCACCGGCAGCGTCGACGGCCGACTGGATCGTGGCATATTCGTCCGAGGTGGTCGCCACCAGGTAGACGCTCGTCAGGTCGAACACCAGACGCCCGGCATCCGTGACCTCGGTCACGTCGCCCGTCAGCGTGTCTGTCACCACGGCCGTCGTGCCATCCCAGGTGATCGTGTAGCTGTCCCGTGCACCGGCAAAGACCACCACATCCATCCCCGCGCCCGCGTCGATCGTGTCCTGGCCGGCGCTGGCGATGATGGTGTCGTCACCCTCGCCGGTCTCGATCCGGTTGTCGGCATCCGAGCCGGTCACCAGATCGGCGCCGCCGCCGGTCTTGACGTTCTCGATCGCGGTCAGCGCGGCCGTGAAGGCCCCCGTCACGGCGCCGGTATCAAGGTTCGCCTGCACCGCGCCCGCGGCGGCCGAGGCATCGAATGTGTCCGACCCCTCGCGCCCGTCGATCACATCGCTGCCGCCCGAGGCGATGAACGTGTTGTCGTCCGTACTGCCGAAAAGCGCGTCATTGCCCGCCGACCCGCGCACGTTCTCGATGCTGGTCAGCGAATCGATGCCCGTCGCGGTCGAAAACGCATTGCCGGTCTCAAGGTCCACCAGCGATCCGCCGGCGCCCGCCGCCGTCATGTCCAGCGTGTCGTCGCCGCCCAGTCCGTCGATGGTGTCGTTGCCTGCATCAGCGATGAACGTGTCATCGTTTGCCGTGCCGACAAGGTTGTCGTTGCCCGGGGTCCCTGTGATGGGGGCAAAGATCGGCCCGCCGCCTGCCAGCACGAGCGTGCCGGACAGGAACGGGACGCCATTGATGGTGTTGACTTCCAGCAGCGCATCGACGCCGGTCTCGTTGAACAGGGTGACGGCACCCGTCAGTTCGTTGTCCTCGATCGTCACGCTGGCAAATCCGGCACCGGCCGCGCCGTGCGGCCCGTGCCCGGGCGCCAGAAGTATACCTGCGCCAGGACCGTTGAAGGTGTTTTCGCTCACCGTGCCGCCGACAGCCGTCTCCCACAAACGCAGGCCATACTCGGTGTTGGAAAAACTGTTGTCGGTGATCGTGGCACCCCCGCCGACGGTCTGGATGCCACGCAGGCCATTGAACTCGTTGCCGTCGATGGTGACATAGGACACGTTCGCACCGGCACCGGCGGCGATCAAGACACCCTGACCCGACAACGCATTGAAGACATTGCCCTCGATAGTCGCGGCCGTGATGTTGCCGTTCTGGATATGCACGCCGCGCGGCGCCACGATCGTGCTGTCCGTCACAGTGATGCTATGCAGGTTCGTCAAGATCCCGACGGTCTGGATCGCGTAGGTCTGCGTCGACTCGATGATCGTGTTCTGGATCGTCAGCGCGCCGTTGATCCGGATGTTGGAAAGGCCGTTTCCGCCCTCGATGCGCAGTCCGTCAAGGGTCAGGCCGGTCACCTGCGCCGAACTGCCCCCGAAGGTGAACCCGCCGACAATGATCGACTCGTCGTCCTCGCTCGAGATGTCACGGGTGCCGCCGACACCGGCCGAAACGCCCGCCTGCGCGCCAAGAAAGGTCAGACCCGTGGTGCCAACAAGGTCGACCACTTCGGTGAACGTGCCCACGCCCAACTGGATCGTCTCTCCCGCCGCCGCGGCGTTGACCGCCGCCTGGATCGACATGCCCTCCAGCACGACAAACACGCGCGCGCCGACCGTGTCTCCGATCTGGATGAGTTCGACGCTGTTCAGCACCAGGTCGCCCGCCTCGACCGCGTCGGCAACCTGCTGCGCCGTCGTGGCACCGTCCAGAACCACGGTATCGGTGCCGCCCGCGCCGTTGACCGTATCGGTCAGGTCGATCACGAACGTATCGTTTCCGGCGGTGCCGTTCAGCACGTCGGCATTCACCGTGCCGGTGATCGCCTGACCCGGGGTCGCGCCGTAGATCGTCACCGGATCGGCGCTGCTGTCGAAGCTGTTGGCGCCGACGGTGTCGCCGACGTTCACGTCCAGCCCCGAAGCCCCCACCCCGATATGCTCGAGGGCCGAGTTCGCAAAGTCATTGCCGCTCACGTCTCCGGAAACCGGATAGTCCAGCGACATGCCGACATTGTTGCCGTCAAAGCTGTTGCCGGTCACGCTGACGCCCGTGGCGCCGGGATTGAAATAGATGCCGGTGGCCCAGCCGGTAAAGCTCGATCCCGTCACCGACAGGCCCGCACCGTCATTGATCTCGGTAATGATCGCGCGGAAGTTGCTCGGACCGGCGTCACGCTCGAACACCGAATTCGCGATGCTCACGTTCTCGGCCCGGACATAGATGCCGGCGTTCTGGCCCAGGATGTTGCCGCCGTTCAGCACCGAGATGCCGTCGATCACCGTGCCATCCGCCTGCACGTCGATCCGGCCCTCGATCACCGTCTCGGCGCCCCGCGGGCCGTCATGCGCGACGCCCTCGTTCGCGCCCAGCAGCCGGATGCCGCCCCGCGTGATCGCCAGATTCTCGGTGTAGGTTCCGGAAACAATCTGGATATCGACCTCGGCATCTCCGGAATAGGTGGTTCCGGCGGCCGCAAGGGCAGCGGCAATGGTGTTGAAGGTCAAACCACCCTCTACCGCGCTTGCATCGACTGTGAGGATTACATCGGCCATCTGGAAAACTCCCTTGATCCGGCGGGAATGATCCAGTCATCGAACATACTATGTTCATTGGCAAAAAACCGGATTCAACCGGCTCGCCTGACCTCACCCACCCTGCGCAGGACGATAACAGCGCGTATTCACGATGGAAGCAGTTTGTCGGAATTTGACACTGATTTTGACAAGAATTCGGCCAGCCACGAAGTACGGAGCAGCTTGATCGCACGCGAAATTCAGGTTTATCAACCTGTGGTTATGTTTCCGCGCATGCAACAATTGCACAGGTTGCGCGGCCCGCCTGACGCTGATTCTCGACGGTCGCCCCATTCCGCCTGCCCGGCAAAATGGATCACCACATCAGGAAGGCATCGTCGGCCGGAACGAATCCCGGCATGTCGATCTGCATATCGGCCTGGCCGTCGCCATCAATGTCCAGCAGCAGCCGCTGCTGCTTGGTGACAAAGCGCAACTCTCCGGCCTGACCCGAGAATTGCGACATGCCGATGAAACGCAATGGCGCGTCGAATCCCTCGAACAGGATGCGGTCCCCGGCGTCGAAATCGGTGATCCGGTCGCGCATCCCGTCGGGCGGCGCATCGCCCGGGCGGAACACGAACACATCCGCCCCCGCGCCGCCGGTCAGGATGTCGCGTCCCGCGCCGCCGATCAGCCGGTCGTCGCCGTCGCCACCGTTCAGCCGGTCGTCGCCGTCGCCGCCCGACAGCACGTCGTTCCCGCCGCCGCCCCAGAGCCGGTCGTCGCCCGCACCGCCCAGCAGCGTGTCGAGGCCATTCCCGCCGTAAAGCCAGTCGTCGCCCGCGCCGCCCTCGATCAGGTCGTGGCCCGCCATGCCCTCGATCGTGTCCGCGCCGGCATCGCCCTTCAGCACGTCGCCGCCGCGTCCGCCGCGCAGGCCGTCGTCGCCCGCCCCGCCGATCACCCGGCCAAAGGCGCTGCCCAGCGCAAACCCCGCGCCGTCCAGCGATCCCGTCCCGGTCATCAGGTCCACCACGACCGCGCCCCGCGCCGCCGCAAAGTTCAGCGTGCCCGGCCCGTCCGCCTCATGCGCGATGACGCCCCGCGACGCGTCGGCGCCCGCCAGCGCCGCCCAGGCGTCGGTGAAATAGCGGATCCCGTCATCGCCCCCCGCATCGCCGTGCAGCCGCAGTTCGGCCGCCTCGACGGTGATCGCCCCGGTTCCCGCCGGATGCGCCAGCACCACGGTCCAGTCCCCCGCGATGTCCTCGCCCCAGGTCGCCGCACTGGTAAAGGTAAAGTCCAGCCGCGTGGTGCTGCCCACGATCGACATGTTCGGCGCGATCACCACCGATGTCCCGGAGGGCGAGATCAGGGTGACCGACAGTGTCTTCAGCGCCGCATCGGTCAGCGTCAGGCTCAGTTCCACCCATTCCAGGCGCAGACCCCCGGCAGGGGCGGCCACGGTGGCGGTCAGCCGGTGTTCCAGCGGGTCCGGCACGGCCCCGGTGCCCTGCATCGTCACGGCAAGGCTCGCCTCGGTCGCCGCCGTCCCGCCGCCCGCGTGGTGGCTGGCCAGCCGCACCGCCGCCTCGGCATCCAGCAGCCCGAACCCGGCATCGCGGCTGAACACCATCCCCCCGCCGTTCACCGCCTGCCCGGCATTGGCCGTGCCGGGCGAGGTCGCGATGGGCCGCGCGGTGATCGCCAGGATTTCCTGCACGTCCCGATAGCCAAGGTGCGGCGCAACCTCCAGCATCAGCGCCACGGTGCCGGTGACCAGCGGCGCCGAGAACGACGTGCCCGTGGCCCAGGCACGGCCCGTCGCATCGGCCGTCAGGCCGTCGGTGGTCGCCAGGCCCTGCCCGGGCGCCACCAGCAGCAGGTTGGCCCCGGGGCTGGAAAAGCTCGCCACCTTGCCGGTCGCGTCGGTGGCACCGACCGCGATGGTCTGGCGGGCGTTCGTCAGGTTGTGAAAGTTGGAATCATCGCCGTGGTTGACGCCGGTCTTGGTCATCCGGCCGTTGCCGCCCGCGAACACCCACACCGTGCCCAGGCCCCCGCGCCCGTCCTGCGCGCCGTCGAGGATGGCGTTGGCAACCGGCTGGTAGGCGGCCGACCGGAAGTTGTCGGCGAAGGCGCGCGACCATCCCCAGCTGTTGTTCGACACGTCGAACAGCGCCTGCCGCCCCAGCGCCGCCGCCATGACCGAGACCGACGGCTGCACCGAGAAATCCATGCGTTCCGAAACCACCTGCGCGCCGGTCGCGACGCCAAGGCCGCCGATCGCATTGTCCAGCCGCCCGGCGACCAGTCCGGCCACCCGCGTCCCGTGCGGATCGGTCAGCAGGCCGGTCGCGGCGGTGGCGGTCTGCCCCGGCACGAAATCGGAATGCGCCGTGTTGATGCCGGTATCCAGCAGGCCGACGCGCACGCCCTGCCCCAGCGCCAGCTGCCACGCCCCCAGGATGCCCGCGCCGCCCTGCGCGGGGTCCAGCAGGAACCAGAACGGTGTCTCGCCGGGCAGGGGTGCGACAGGCCCCGACACCGACATCAGCACAGGCCCGTCGCCCTCCTCCGGTAGCGGATTCTGGGCGTCCTGGGCATCACTCTGGAAAGACGTATCGGGCATGGCACAACCGTGGAGATCAGGGATGGCGCAAACGTCGCGGTCAGTTATGGCGCAACCTTGTTGGTCGCCGCGCCGCAGGCCGCAGACGGCCCGGCCCCTCGGTGCGGGTCGGAAGTGATCGGGAAAAAGCCAGCGTTTCTGCGTGGCATGGGCCCGCGCAGGCTGCCCCGGCAGCGTTAAGCGCGGGTGAATTCGCGGTGGCGGAATGTGTCGAATTGCAGGCAACGCCCGCGCGCCCGGCCCGTGCCCGGGCAGGGGATCGGCCGGCCCGTGGCCGGGCCGCATCCGGCGGTGCGACGGGCCGCCACGCCCGTCCCGCGACATGATTCGCAGACCTCGGTTAACGCCGCCGCCCGGCACCGGCGGAATTCCGCTGTACCGACGGATGCCAGACGCGGGCCATACGCGAAACCGGCGCGCGCTGGCCCCGCCTCCCCTGTCCAGACCCCTGAAAAGTCGATGGTTAAGGCAGCGTGCGCCCCGCCGCCCCGAACCGCTCGGCCGCCATCACCGCCCGCGCGATATGGCTGCGGTGGATCGGGCTGTCGGGGGGCAGGCGCGGCATCGTCCACCCCACCGAGGCGCAGCACCGCATCACCGTGAAGGCATTCACCATCGCGCCGTCATCGGTTCCGTAGCCCTCCATCAGCGCGGCCCGGATGGCCGGATAGGCCGGTTCGTACAGGCACTGCGACAGCGCCGTGCCCAGGTCATAAAGCCGGTAACCCATTCCGCTGTCGTCGAAATCTATGATCGACAGGCCGCCCGGCCCGGCCAGAACGTTCTCGCGCAGCACATCCGCATGGATCGGCCGCAGCGGTTCGCGTGCCGCATGCTCACCGATCCGCGCCGCCAGCCAGTCGCGGGCCCGGCGCAGGACCCTGGCCTCGTCAGGCGCCAGCGCCGGATGTTCCCAGAACCGCCCCCAGAACGGCGCCTCACCCAGCAAGCCGTTGAAATCCCATGATGGTCGGCGAAACCACTCCGGCAGTTCCAGCCTGTCCGTCACCGCATGCACCCGCGCCAGCAACCGCCCCAGGTCACGATGCAGCCGCCGCTGGTCGGCCTCCGATCCGGGCAGCGGCACGCCCGAGGCACCGATCGCCGCCCCCTCGATCCAGCCCACCACACTGGCCAGCCGTCCTCCTGCCAACCGGTGCAGCACCCCGCCCGACAGGGTCGGGACCGGCGCAGGCACCGCAACCCCTTGGGCCGCCAGCGCACCACACCACCACAGCTCGGAACGGATCGCGCCCTCCGACTGGTATCCGGGGCGATGCAGCCGCAGCGCGGCGGGCACACCCCCGGGCAGCCGCACCTGCCACACCGCATTCTCGCGCTCTACCAGCAGCCGCCCGGTCACCGCGCCCCAGGCAGCGGCGGCCTCCTCCGCCTCGGTCACGGCCGCACCGGCGTGGCGTCCAGAACCTCCTGCAGCGCGTCCATCAGGCTGTCGGCATGGTCGATCCCGAACGGCAAAGGTGGCCGTATCTTCAACGTGTTGCCCGCCCGCCCGATGCGGTTCATCACAAAGCCCCGCGCCAGCATCGCCTCGACCACATCCTCGGCAAAGCCGGTGGCGGGGCGGTTGTCGGCATCGCTGACGAATTCTGCGCCAAAGAACATCCCGGCCCCGCGCACCTCGGCCAGCCACGGATGGCGCAGCGCCCGCATCCGCTCCATCACATGGGCCGAAACGCGCAAGGCGTTGTCCTGCAACCCTTCTTCCTCGATCACATCCAGCACGGCCAGGCAGGCCGCCGCCGAAACCGGGTTGCCCCCGAAGGTGTTGAAATACCCGAACGCCCCCCGGAACGCGGCCATCACCGCAGGCCGCGCAATCACCGCCGCCACCGGATGTCCGTTCGCCATGGGCTTGCCCACCGTCACGACATCGGGTGCAAATCCCAGCAGGTCATGCCCCCAGAAACGGCTGCCCACCCGCCCGAAGCCCGGCTGCACCTCGTCGGCGATGACCAGCCCGCCCGCCGCCCGGACGGCCGCGACCGCCGCATCCAGGAACCCCGGCGCCACGGCCGGCAGCCCCTCATTGGCAAAGACCGGGCACAGGATCAGCCCGGAAAAGCCGAAGCCCGCATCCTGCAACTCGTTGATTGCGCGGGAAAGATGGGCAGCAAAGATCCGCCCGTCCGGGTCGGGCGCCCGCAGCGAATCCGGCGCCGGGATCAGCCGCACATGGGGCGGATAGCCCCCGATCGGCGGGCGGCGCGACGACAGGGCCGACACTGCGGCGGTATTGCCATGATAGGTGTTGTCGGTCGCCACGATGCCGGTCCGTCCGGTCATCGCCTGCGCCATCCGCAGCGCCACGTCATTGGCCTCGGACCCGGTGCAGCACATGATCGCCTGGCTCAGGCCGTGACCCATGCGCCCGGTCAGCCGCTCGATGTAATCCAGCACAAGATCATGATGATAGCGGGTGTGGGTGTTCAGCACGGCCGCTTGGCCCGCGATCGCCTGCACCACCCTGGGGTGGCAATGGCCGACATGCGGCACATTGTTGTAGCAGTCCAGATAGCGCCGCCCCGCCGCATCCCACAGCCATACCCCCTCGGCCCGAACGACATGCAGCGGCGTGCGGTAGAAGGTCGGCACGTTCGGCCCCATCAGCAGCGCACGCCGTTCGGCGGCTGTCTCGGTCATTCGTCCTCTCCCGGCGCGATCCCGCGCAGCGCCTTGACCTGCCCCCGGATCGCCTTTCCGGCAAGCCTGCGCTGCTGGCTGCCATAGGTCGGCTTGGTGGCGATCCGGCGCTTGGGTGCCACCAGGGCGGCACGGATCATCTCGACCAGCCGTTCCCGGGCGATCTCGCGGTTGCGGGCCTGGCTGCGGGTTTCCTCGGCCCGGATCAGGATCGCCCCCTCATCCGTCCACCGCCGCCCGGCCAGCCGCTTCAGCCGCGCCTTCACCGGACCCGACAGGTGCGGCGAGCGTTCCGCCTCGAACCGCAGTTCGACGGCGGTTTCCACCTTGTTCACATTCTGCCCGCCCGGCCCCTGCGACCGCGTGAAGGTCTCGGTCAGTTCCCAGTCGGCCAGGGCAAGGGTGTCGGTGATCCGCAGCATGGCGGCACGCTAGCCGGTCGGACGGCGCGGGAAAAGCCGGTCGTCGCCCGCTCAGGCAAAGCGCACCGCATCGGCCAGCGGCAGCCGGCGGTGCCGCACGCCGGTCAGCGCGAAGATCGCGTTGGCCAGCGCGGGTGCCGCCGGGGGCGTGCCCGGTTCGCCGATGCCCCGGATCTTGCCCCCGGATTCCAGGATCCTGACCGAGATCGGCGGGCATTGCGCCAGGCGCAGCGGATCGAAATCGGGGAAGTTCGTCTGCTCGACCCGGCCCTCGGCAAAGCTGATGCGGCCGGTCATCGCGGCCGACAGGCCATAGATCATGGCACCCGATACCTGCGCCTCGATGTTGCGCGGATCGAGCGCCAGGCCCACGTCCGCCGCCGCCCAGGCACCGGTCAGACGCAGCGCACCGTCCGCGTCGGCCACCTCGATCACCTCGGCCACCGGCACGCCGAAGGACAGGCAGAACGCGACCCCGCGCGCCCGGCCCTGCGGCAAGGGGCTGCCCCAGCCCGACATCTCGGCCACGGCCTCAAGCACCGCACGCGACGGCGCATGCGTCAGGTGATCCAGCCGGAAGGCCAGCGGATCGGCACCCGCCGCATGGGCCAGTTCGTCGATCGCGCTTTCCAGGAAGAACCCGTTCTGCGACGCCCCCACCGAACGCCAGAACCCCAGCGGCACCGTCTCTGCCGCGCGATAGCCGGTCACGCGGAACGCGGCCGGGGCATAGGGCGATTCCCACGCCCCCTGCACGATGGTCGCATCCGGCCCGGCCACCGGAAACCCCAGCCGGCCCATCTGGCTTGCCGCCACCGAAGGGGCGGCAAGGCCCAGGTCAAGCGCGGCGATCCGCCCTGCCTCCAGCCGCGCGGTGACGCGGGCGGCGGCGGCGGGGCGATAGACGTCATGGGTGGTATCCTCTTCCCGGCTCCAGGTCAGCAGCACGGGCCTTGGCGCAAGCGTCCTTGCCAGCGTGATCGCCTGCGTCACGAAATCCAGCTCCGCCCGTCGGCCGAATCCGCCGCCCAGGAACGGGGTATGCACCTCGACCGCATCCCTTGGCAGACCGGTGATCTCGGCCCCGATCTTCAGGATATGGGTCGGCAACTGGTTCCCCGCCCAGACCTCCAGACGCCCGTCGTGCAGCCAGGCCGCCGCCGCCATCGGCTCCATCGTGGCATGGGCCAGGAAGGGCACGGCATAGTCGGCCTGCAGCGTCGCACCGGCGGCAAGCGCGGCCTCGACATCGCCGTCGTCACGCAGCCGGCTGTCGCGCAGGTCTTCGGTGAAGCTGGCCGCGATCATCGCCTCGATCTCGTCCGAGGATGCGGGATAGGCGGCGGGCGCCCATTGCACCGCCAGCACCTCGGCCCCCCGGAAGGCGGCCCAGGTGTTCGTGGCAACCACCGCCAGCCCGTTCGGCACCGTCTCGACCGACAGCACGCCCGGCACCTTCAGCGCCTCGGCCGCGTCGAAGGATTGCACGCCCGACCCCAGATGCGGGTTCGCGCGCACGGTGGCAAAGACCATGTCGGGCAGCCGGACATCGGCCGAGAACCCGGCCGTTCCGGTGCATTTCGCCGCCATGTCGGTGCGCGGCAGCGACCGGCCAAGCAGCGCCCACTCCGCCCGGGGTTTCAGCGGCGGCACCGGCGGCAGATCGACGCCGGCTGCCTCGGCCGCAAGCGCGACATAGGGCAGCCGGGTGCCATCGGGCAGCACCACGGCGCCGCCCTCGGTGCGCAACTGCGTCGCGGGCACGCCCGAACGGCGCGACGCGGCCGCGACCAGTGCCGCACGCGCCACCGCCCCCGCCGCGCGCATCTTTTCGTATCCGTCCGGAATCGAGGTCGAACCGCCCGTCAGTTGCAGCCCCAGGAACTTGGCCGGCACATGCATGAAGCCGCGCGCGGTCTCGGCCATCCAGCTTTCGTCGGTGGGAGAGAACGGCACGCCCTCCTCCAGCAGCGCCGCGTTGTAATAGGCGGCAGAGGCGGGGCCATGCGCGACCCGCACCTGATCCCACGGCAGGTCCAGTTCCTCGGCCACCAGGGCCGCAAGGGTGGAATGGATGCCCTGCCCCATCTCGGCGCGCGGTGCGATGATCGTCACGCCGGTTGCGTCGATGGCGACATAGGGCGTCAGCGCCGCCCCCTCGCCACCTTGCAGCGGGTTGGGATAGGGCTTGCGGTACTGCCAGACGCCAAAGGCCACACCCCCCGCGATGGCGGCGGACCCGATCAGGAAGGTGCGGCGCGCGATGGTTCCCAGACGGCTCATCTCAGGCCCCTTTCAGCGTGGTGGCGGCGGTGCGCACGGCGGCGCGGATGCGGGGATAGGTGCCGCAGCGGCACAGGTTGCCGTTCAGGGCGTCGTCGATGTCGGTGTCGGTGGGGTCGGGGTTCTCTGCCAGCAGCGATGCCGCCTGCATGATCTGCCCCGACTGGCAGTAGCCGCATTGCGCCACCTGATGCTCGATCCAGGCGGCCTGCACGGCATGCAGCGCCGCCGGATTGCCCAACCCCTCGATGGTGGTCACCTGCGACCCCGCGGCATCGGCAAGCGGGGTCTGGCACGACCGCACCGCTACCCCGTCCAGATGCACCGTGCAGGCGCCGCAGGCCGCGACGCCGCAGCCGTATTTCGTGCCGGTCAGGTTCAGCGCGTCGCGCAGAACCCACAGCAGCGGCATGTCATCGGGCAGGTCCAGCGTGTGGGACGTTCCGTTCACGGTCAGCATATGGGCCATAGGTGCCTCCTCAGGTTTCTGACATAATTGTCAGTAAATGTCAGGTTGTCAATTGACATTCGGGACGGCCTTTGTCACATCGTCGACATGAGCCCGCACGACACCGCCCCGCCCGACCGGCAGGACGCCATTCTTGACGCCGCCTTCCATGCCTTCGCGGGCTATGGCTATCGGCGCACGTCGATGGAGGATATCGCAACCGGCGCCGGTCTGTCGCGCACCGCGCTCTACCTGCACTTCCGCAGCAAGGAAGACATCTTCCGCTCGCTGTCCGAACGCTATTTCGACCAGTGCCTTGCCGACATGCGCGCCGCCCTGGACACCCCCGGGCCGCCCGAGGAGGTGCTGCGCGCGGCCTTTGCCGCCAAGGATGGCAAGTTCATGGATGTGGTTCTGGGCACGCCGCATGGCCGCGAACTGCTGGACGCGGGATTTTCGATCGCGGCCGATCTGGCGCGCACGAAAGAGGCGCAGATGGGCGCCGCCCTGGCAGAGTGGCTGGCCGCGCACGGTGCGGCGCGGTCGCTGGGCGATCCGGGCACGGCAGCGGGCACCGTGCTGGCCGCGCTGAAGGGGCTCAAGACCTCGGCCGCCTCGGTGGCCGACTATCGCGCCGGGCAGGCGGTGCTGGCACGGATGCTCGCCCTGTCACTCGGTCAGGGCCAGAAGGGCGCGTGACAGGTCGGTATCCGGGCGCGTCAGGTCCAGGATCACGTCGAAATGGTTGCGGCCCGGCACCGTCAGCAGGGGTGCGCCAAGCGCCCGGGCATAGGCCAGGCTCTGCCGATGGAACCCCGGCGTCTCGACCCCGGCCACCGCGACATGGCTGCGCGCCGTGCCTGCCACGTGGCGCATCGGGCTGAGATCGGCCAGTTCTCGCGGGGTCAGGTGCATCCAGTCCTGCACGTGGCTGGCGGCCAGCGGCGCCAGTTCGAACAGCCCCGACACCGGCAGCGCGCCATGCACCGCGCCGGGCGGCAGCCCGAACCGGGCCTGCCACCCCGGCATCGCCAGTGCCGCCGCCAGATGCCCCCCGGCACTGCTGCCCGCCACCACGATCCTGTCGCGGTCGATCCCCAGGTCGTCCGCCCGGTGCCACAGGAAGGCCAGCGCGGCGCGCATCTGCCGCACGATCTCGGTCAGTGTGGCCGCGGGCGCCAGCGTGTAGTCGGGCACCGCGGTCGCAATGCCCCGCGCTGCCAGCATCGGCGCCATGAAGGCCGACTCCTGCCGCGACAGCGCGCGCCAGTACCCGCCGTGGATGAACATGACCACCGGGCGCCTGTGGCCGGGTCCGGCCCCGAACAGATCCATCAGCTCGGCGCCTTGCGGATCGGGGCGCAGCCCGGCCTGCAGTCCGGGCATTGCCATCGCGGCCCCGGACAGGCGGCGATAGTCGCCGATGATGCGCGCGAAATCCGCAGGCTCGACGCAGGCCCGGGCGGTATAGTCGGCGTCGATGCGGTCGCGCGGCAGGGCCGCCTCATCCCTCAAATCCATCAGATCACCAGAACCCCGGCCCGGTTCTCGATCAGGCGCACCAGCGACAGCGCGGTCAGTTCCGACGACTTGGGGTTGGCGGCCAGCGGCCGGTTCTCCAGCCGCACCGTCATCGTCCCGAAATCGCCCGTGGCGGTGACGACATGCGCGTTGCGCAGCGCCGCCGGGTCCGCGATCAGCGCGACGGTCGTGCCATCGGCCCCGAGACCCGCGAGCGCCGAGATCAGCGCCACATTGGCATTCTGCGGAAACCGCGCCGCCGCCTGCCGCGCGCTGCCGGTGAAGAAGGCCGCGGGTGCGGTCAGCGCCGCCAGATCGCACAGCCGTTCGGCCTCGGTGCCCGCCCAGGCGGCGGGCGGCTTGACGATCTCGTGCCGCACCGCCGCCAGCGACAGCCGCCCCGCCGCCGACAGCGCGTCGATCCCGCCGAGCGCGCCGGGCGGCACGATCACCTGCCGCCGCGCCGCGCGCGCGAGGTCCAGCAGTTCCGGCAGCACCGCGTCGTCCGCAAAGGCCGAAGTCGAGCAGGGCGCGAAATCGGCACCGGCCGCCAGGGCCGCACGCCCCCACGGCAGAACCGCCGCCCGGCCGGCCGCCTCGACCACCAGGTCGGGGCGCAGCGCAGCCAGTCCCGCCGGGTCGGTCAGCAGGGGCACATCGGGAAGGCCCGCGCGCGCGGCGTCGCGCAGCCCTACGCCCGCCAGCCGCACCGGCGCCCCGCGCGCGGCCAGCAACCCGGCCACCCGTACCCCGATGGCGCCCCAGCCCACCAGCACCAGCCGGAGCGGATCAGAGCCCGACAAGCGCCTGCACCCGTGCCGCATCGCGGTCCAGATCGGTCCCCGACCCCTGCCAGACGGTGCGCCCCTTCTCGATGATCACATGCCGGTCGGCCAGCCGCTTCAGCACCGCCAGGTTCTTGTCGATCAGCAGGATGGATTGCCCCTCGGCCTTCAGCCGCTCGACCACATGCCAGATTTCGGCGCGGATCACCGGCGCAAGCCCCTCGGTGGCCTCGTCCAGGATCAGCAGCACCGGGTTGGTCATCAGCGCCCGCCCGATCGCGAGCATCTGCTGCTCGCCCCCCGACAGCGTGGCCGCGAACTGCCCGGCACGCTCGCCCAGCCGGGGAAACAGGTCATAGATCCGCGCCAGCGTCCAGGGATCGGCGCGGCGGCGACGGTTCGCCGCGGTGGCGGTCAGGTTCTCGCGCACCGTCAGCGTCGGGAACACCTGCCGCCCCTCGGGCACCAGCCCGGCGCCCATCCGCGCCACCCGTTCCGGCGACCGGCCGCCCACATCCTGCCCCAGGAACCGCACCTCGCCGCCGCGCGGCGGCATCAGGCCCATGACCGTCCGCACCGTCGTGGTCTTGCCCATGCCGTTGCGGCCCAGCAGGGTGACAACCTCGCCCTCGCCGATCTCCAGCGACACGTCGAACAGCACCTGGCTTGCGCCATAGGCCGCCTGAAGGTTCCGCACGCTCAGCATCAGGCGTCCTCCTCGCCCAGATAGGCCTCGCGGACGGCCGGGTCGTTGCGGATGTCCTCGACCGACCCCGCCGCGATGATCCGGCCGTAGACCAGCACCGATATCCGCGATGCAAGCGCAAAGACCGCGTCCATGTCATGCTCGACCAACAGCATCGGCGTCGTGCGCGCCACGCCGCGCAGGGTCTCGATCATCTCCTGGCTTTCGGCATGGCCGAGGCCCGCCATAGGTTCGTCCAGCAGCAACAGGCGCGGCCGGCGGGCAAGGGCGACCAGCAGTTCAAGCTGCTTGCGCTCGCCGTGGCTCAGGTCGGTGACCGGCATGTCGGCCCGCCCCTCCAGCGGCGTTCCCGACAGAAGCGCGTCGGCGCAGTCCCACAGCGGCCGGCGCGTCCGCAGCACATCCCAGATGCGGAAATTGCCGCCCTCGCGGGCCTGTGCCGCCATGGCGATGTTGGCCCGCACCGTCATCTCGTTCAGCAGCGAGGTGATCTGGAATGTCCGGCCCAGCCCCATGGCAACCCGGTCCGGCACCGATGCCCGGGTCACGTCCTGCCCGGCCAGCCGGATGTGGCCCTGATCGGGCGCCAGCTCGCCGCAGATCTGGTTGATGAGCGTCGATTTCCCCGCCCCGTTCGGGCCGATCAGCGCGTGGATCTCGTGCTCTTCCACGGTCAGCGACACATGGTCGGTGGCCAGCAGCCCGCCGAACCGTTTCACCAGTCCGTCAAGGGCAAGGATGGTCATCGCCGCCCCCCGATCCGCGCGATCAGCCCGGCAATGCCGCCCCGGGTGCCCAGCACGATCACCAGCAGGATCAGGCCCATGACCAGTTGCCAGTACTCCGTCCACCCGGCCAGCACGCTTTCCAGCACCAGCACGGCGCCCGCGCCGTAGAGCGGGCCGAAGAACGTGCCCACGCCCCCCAGGATGACCATGATCATCAGCTCGCCCGACTTGGTCCAGTGCATCATGTCGGGCGAGGTGAAGCGCAGCACGTTGGCCATCAGCGCTCCCGCCAGCCCCGCCCCCATGCCCGCCAGCACAAAGGCGTAAAGCTTGTAGCGATAGGGCGCAAAGCCCAGTGCCGCCATGCGCCGCTCGTTCTGCCGCAGGCCCTGCAGGACATTGCCGAAGGATGAATGCACGATCCGCCAGAGCCCCGCGAAGAACAGCGCGGTGATGGCCAGCACCACATAATAAAGCGTGGTCCGGTCGCGCAGGTTCAGCCCGAACAGGTCGTTGGTGCGGCGGATGATGATGCCATCCTCGCCGCCATAGGCCCGCAGGCTGACGAAAAGGAAGAACAGCATCTGCGCGAAGGCCAGGGTGATCATGATGAACTGCACGCCCCCGGTCCGCAGGCTCAGCGCCCCGATCACCGCCGCGAACAGCCCCGCGACCAGCATCGCCAGCGGCAGCGTCACCAGCATCTGCGTCGTGCCGGGAACCAGCCCGAGGAACGGCGCGCCGCTGGTCGCATGGGTGAACAGGATGCCCACGACATAGGCCCCCACCCCGAAGAAGGCCGCGTGCCCGAAGCTGACCATCCCGCCATAGCCCAGGATGAAGTTCAGGCTGGCCGCCGCGATCCCGTAGATCAGGATGCGCGTCATCAGCGACAGCAGCGCCGATTGTCCCGCCGCCTCGGTCAGGAAGGGCGCGGCCAGCAGCAGCACGGCCGCCACGCCCAGCGGAACCAGGCCCCTCACTTCACGACCCCGCCGCGAACAGGCCGCGCGGGCGGACCAGAAGGACAAGCGCCATCATCAGGTAGATCCCCATCGAGGCCAGCGCGATGCCCATCCCGTCTGCCTCGGAGGCGGGCATCACCTGCCGCAGGACCGTGGGCAGGAACGCGCGCAGCATCGTGTCGACCACGCCCAGAAACAGCCCCGCCACGAAGGCCCCCTTGATCGAGCCCACGCCGCCCACGACCACCACGACGAAGGTGGCGAGCAGGATCTGTTCGCCCATCCCCACCTGGACCGCACTGATCGGCCCCGACAGATAGCCCGCCAGCCCCGCCAGCAGCGCCCCCAGGCCGAACACCACGGTATAGAGCAGCCGTATGTCCACCCCGAGCGCCCGCACCATGTCGCGGTTGGTGGCCCCCGCCCGGACAAGCGCGCCGATCCGCGTGCGGTTGATCAGCAGATACAGCCCCGCCGCCACCAGAAGGCCCACCGCGATGATCAGGATGCGATAGGTCGGATAGGGCAGGCCGGGCAGGATCTCGACCGACCCGTCCAGCCCGGCAGGCAGGCGGGTGAACACCGGCTGCCGCCCGAAGCCCAGCACGATCAGCTGGTTGAACGTCAGGATCAGGGCAAAGGTCGCCAGCACCTGATCCAGGTGGTCCCGCGCATAGAGGCGCCGGATCACCACCGTCTCGATCACGAAACCGGTGATCGCGGCCGCCGCCAGTGCCGCCGGAAGGCCCAGCCAGAAGCTGCCGGTCTCGGCCGCCACCAGGGTTCCGGCATAGGCCCCCACCATGAACAGCGATCCATGGGCCAGGTTGATCACCCCCATGATGCCGAAGATCAGCGTCAGCCCGGCGGCCAGCAGGAACAGGGTGATCCCGTATTGCAGGCCGTTCAGCAACTGTTCGAGAAACAGGATCATGCGCCTGCCCGAGCGTTCAGGGGTTCCGATGGAAGAAGGGCCGGGGCTGCATCCCCGGCCCCTGTGGCGTCACATCTTGCAGGCGTCGGCGTAGATGTCGCCCACATTGTCGCGCAGCTGTTCGCCGGTCCTGGCCACCGGCTTGCCGCCCTCGCCCGCCACGATGTCGACCATGAACCAGTCCTGCACCGGGTGCTGGTTCTTGCCCCAGGCGAAATCGCCCCGGGTGCTGGCCCATTCGGCGGTGCGCAGCGCCTCGGCGAAGGCATCGACGTCATCGACGCTGCCGGTCTTTTCCAGGGCCGCGCCGATCAGGATCGCGGTATCCCATGCCTGCTGGGCATAGTAGGTGATCGGGCGGTCGCCGTACTTGCCGCGCCAGGCGGCCACGAAGGCCTTGGACGCGTCGTTGTCGAAATCCTCGTTCCAGTGCGTCGTGGCCTTGATGCCCACGGCGGCCTCGCCCACGGCGTTCAGGATCACGCCATCGACCGAAGGCTCCGACAGGACCATCGGGATCGCGCCCAGAAGACCGGCCTGCTGGTACTGCTTGAGGAACGCGATACCCAGGCCGCCGGGATGGAACTGGAACACCACTTCCGGATCGGCGGCGCGGATCTGCGCCATCTCGCTGGCGAAATCGGTCTGGTCAAGCTGGGTGAATATCTCGGTCACCTCGCCCTCGAACAGCCGCTTGAAGCCTTCGATGGCGTCCTTGCCGGCCTGATAGTTGGGCGCAAGCGCCACCGCCCTCTTGAAGCCGAGCACCTTCGCCGCGGCGCCCGATGCCTCGTGCAGGCTGTCGTTCTGCCAGCTCACCACGAAATAGTTGGGGTGGCATCCCTCGCCTGCCAGATTCGACGGGCCGGCGTTCGGGCTGATGTAGATCGCGCCCGAGTCGACCACCTCGGGCACCGTGGCGCCCGCGACGTTCGAGAACACGATGCCCGTGATCAGCTTGATGCCGTCGTCGTTCAGGAACTTCTGCGCGATCTGCAGGCCGTTGCCGGGCTTCAGGCCGTCGTCCTCGACCACGAACTCCACCTCCACGCCGCCCAGCTTGCCGCCGCCCTGCTCGGCGGCCAGCAGCATCGCGTCGCGGATCTGTTCGCCGATATAGCCGGGCGGGCCGGACAGTGTGGTGATCACGCCGATCTTCACCGGATCGGCAAGGCCCGGCAGCGCGGTCAGCGCCAGTAGGCTCGCGGCAGACAGCAGTTTCTTCATCGTGGACTCCCTGTTGGATTGGGCCTGTTCCGGCACTGGTTGAGGGGAACGATGCCCGTTCCCCAGGATTATTTCAAGTCTAAAATATCTCAGAGCTGCACCCAGCCCGCCGGGGGTTCCTTGCCCGGGTGCAGCGCCCCGCAACCGGGGCAGGTGCGCGCCTTTTCATCGCCGTAGAAACGGGCGTAGATCGGTGGCAGGTCGTCGACGATGGACTCAAGGTCCACCTCTGCCCGGTGAACCAGCGACCGGCATTCGAAACAGTACCATTCCACCGCGTCCAGTGCGCCCTCGGGACGGGCAGGCTCGATCACCAGTCCGATCGATCCCTCCTGCGGGCGCTGCGGCGAATGCCGCATGTGGGCGGGCAGCAGGAAGATGTCGCCCTCGCGGATCGGCACGTCATAGAATTCGCCGGTGGCCGTGTCATGCAGCTTCAGCAGCATGTCACCCTTGAGCTGGTAGAAGAATTCCTCGACCGGATCGTCGTGATAGTCGGTCCGCTTGTTCGGCCCGCCGACCACCGTGACCATCAGGTCGGCCTCCTTGAAGACCATCTGGTTGCCCACCGGCGGTTTCAGCAGGTGCTTGTGTTCATCGATCCATTTCTGGAAGTTGAAGGCGGCAAGGCGTGCCATGGGTTCCTCCGGGTTCGGGGGGCGAGTGTCAGACAAGAAGACCGCACATGTCAAAGGCTTCGCGCGTGCGGGCGCGCTCGCGGTCGGTCAGTTCCAGCATCGGCGGCCGGGTCCGCCCGCCGGTCTGGCCCAGCAGATCCTGCCAGTACTTCTGGTGCGCGTGGGGCTTTTCCGCAGGCCGCGTCTCGCGCAGCGCGGCGCGCACCGGGTCCAGACTGTCGCGGATCGCCCGCGCCGCGTCGGCGCGCCCGGCAAAGGCCGCGTCGGTATAGTCGCGCATCCGGCGGTCGCGGGCGGTCTGGATCAGATAGGGCGGCGACGAGCACAGGTAGAGCCGCCACCCCAGTTCCAGCACGTTGTCCAGCCACTCCTCCTCGGATGCGGTGGAAACGATGATGCGGTCACCGGCCAGCCGCGTCAGTTCGGCATACATCGCGCGCGGCACCGAATACTTGATCGCCACCACCGTCTCGATGTCCGCCAGGCGGTTGCACAGTCGCGGGCTCATCAGGTAGCCCGAATCGGGATGGCTCCACAGCGCGATGCCGATGTCGACCTTTGCCGCGATCGTCTCGTAATAGCGGATCAGCGTGTCGTCCTGCGCCTTGGTGAAATGCAGCACGGGGGCATGCACCACGACATAGTCCGCCCCGCAGCCCTGCGCGTGGCGTGCAAGCTCGATCACCGTGTCCATGTTCTGATCGCTGCACGACATGATGGTCTGCGCCCGCCCCGCGCAGGCATCCACGGCCAGATCGAAGCAGCGTTTCCGCTCGTCCAGGCTCATCGCGTAGAACTCGCCCTGCTTCCCCGCGACAAAGAACCCGTCGATCCCCAGATCGCCGATCCAGTGATCCACATTGGCGCGGAACCCGTCCTCGTCGATCGACAGGTCGTCGCGGAACGGCATCAGCGCGGCGGCCCAGATGCCCCGCATATGGGCGCGGGCGTGGTCCTTCGCGGTCTTGCGGTCGTATCTCACGGGGCCTCCTGCGGCAGTCGGTTGATCGCGCGCCAGACCTTCTCGGGGGTCAGCGGCAGGGACAGGTCGGGCGCGCCATGGGGGATCAGCGCATCCTGCACGGCGTTCAGGATCGCGGCCGGAACACCGATGCAACCGGCCTCGCCCACCCCCTTGGCACCCAGCGGGTTGGCCGGGCTGGGCGTCGGGCAGGACAGGAGGGTGACCGGCGGCATGTCGGCGGCGCGCGGCACCGCATAGTCCATCAGGCTGCCGGTCAGGCATTGGCCGTCGCGGATCACCATCCGCTCCATCAGCGCCGCGCCCAGCCCCTGCGCCAGCCCGCCCAGCAACTGCCCGCGCACCAGCACCGGGTTCACCACCCGGCCCGCGTCATCGGCCCAGGTGATGCGCTCCACCGTCACGGCCCCGGTGTCGGGGTCGATCCCCACCTCGGCCAGCACCGCGCCCGAGGCCCAGGCCTCGGCCCCGGTCTCGTGCCGCAGATCCACCGACAGCGGCCGCCCGAGCCGCGCGGCGACATCGCCCCACGAAAGCGTCGCGGCACCCGTCGAAACGCCCGCGTCCGTCACCGAAACAGCCGCCGGATCGACCCCCAGCATCGCCGCTGCCGCCTCGCGCAGCTCCATCAGGAACCGGTCTGCCGCCCGCAGCAGGGCCGCGCCGCCGATGGCGGTCGACCGGCTGGCCAGCGCCCCGATCCCCTCGGGCATCACCGCCGTGTCGCCCGCCGCCACCGCGATCCGCCCCGGGTCGATGCCCAGCCGTTCGGCCACGATCTGCGCCGCCGCCGTTTCGCGCCCCTGCCCCTGCGCCGACGACCCGCTGCGCGCCCGGACCGTTCCGTCCGGCAACAGGTCGATCCCCGCCGTTTCCCAGCCCTGACCGCAGGGTTCGACGTATAGCCCGATGCCGATGCCGCAGACCGCGCCCGCCGCGCGCCGCGCGGCCTGGCGCAGGCGCAGCCCGGCATAGTCCGCCGCCACCGCCATCCGGTCCAGCAACGCGCCCATGTCGCCCGAACAGGCGCGCGGCCCGGCACCCGACACATGCCGCCGCCGCATCTCCAGCGGGTCGGTGCCATCCGCCTCGGCGGCGCGGTCCATCAGACGCTCCAGCAGCATCGCCGCCTCCGGGCGCCCGGCACCGCGATAGATGTTGACCGCCGGCCCCTCGGTGGTCAGCGCCGTCACCTCGGCCCCGCAATCCTCGATCAGGTAGGGCCCGGGCAGGATGCGGGCGCCGTTGCGCGCCGGGGCAAGCGCCGAATAGGGCATCCAGTGGCCCAGCGGAAAGGTCATCGTCGCCCGCAGCGCGGTGATCCGGCCGCCCTCCAGCACCGCCTCGGCCCGCGTCCGCGCGCCGCGCCCCTGGGTCGCGGCCACGAAATCCTCTGACCGCGTGCCCTGCCAGAACACCCCGCGCCCCAGCCGCAGCGCGGCCGCCGCGACCACCGCATCCTCGGGCATCAGGCTGGCCTTGCCGCCAAAGGCACCGCCCACATCGGGCGCGACCACCCGCACCCGGTCGGGCGGCAGCCCCAGCATGGCCGCCAGGTCGTCGCGGCAGCGCTGCGGTGTCTGCACCGGCAGCCAGACGGTCAGCCCCGCATCGTCCGGCACCGCCAGCGCCGCGCGCGGTTCCATCGCCATCGGCGCGACAAGGGCGTGGTCCACCCGCGCCACGATGCGTTGCCCCCCGGGCGGCAGCGCATCGGCCGCACCGACGCGCTCGCGCGCCACGGGCTCGGGCGATTCGGGGTCTTCCTCCACCTCGAACAGGATCGCATCGACAGCATCCCGGGCGGCCTCGGGCGTGTCGGCCACCACCGCCGCCACCGCCTGCCCGGCGGCGCGCACGAAACCCCGTGCCAGCGGCACCAGCGGCACCATCCGCGCCTCGGGCAGCAGCGGGTTGACCGCCGCCGTCGCCTGCCAGACCAGATCGCCCGCCGTCAGAACGGCACGAACCCCGGGCAGGTCCCGCGCATCGGCCGTATCCAGCAGGGCGATCCGGCCCGCACGGTAGGGCGACCGCAGGAACGCCAGATGCAGGCATCCCGGCGGCACCAGGTTGGCCACGAACCGACCCTGCCCGGCCAGAAGCCGCGCATCCTCGCGCCGGGGCATGGCCCGGCCGATCCATCCCTGATGTGTCGCGGTGCCGTCCAAGGGTGCCTCCGGCCGACAGTCAAGCGGATGGACACCTATCAGACAATCCGTCAGTATCTTATCTATTCATAACAGATGACAATGAATGCGCCCGCCCCTGCGCCAGATCGAGACCTTCCTTGCGATTGCCGAAACCGGCAGCCTGTCCGCCGCCGCCCGGCGCCTCGGGCTGTCGCAGCCCGCCGTCAGCCAGGCGCTGCGCGACCTCGAATCGCATCTCGGCCTGCGCCTGATCGACCGGACGACGCGCCGGCTGGCGCTGACCGAGGCGGGCCAGACCTTCCGCACGCTGGCCGGGCGCGGCCTCGCGGCGCTCGACCACGCCGCCGAGGCGGCGCGCGATGCCGCGGCGCTGCGAACGGGGCGCGTGCGGCTGGCCGCGCCCCCCTTTCTCGCGGCCACCGTGCTGCCGCCGGTGCTGGCCGCGTTCCGCGCCCTGCATCCCGGCCTTGCGGTCGATCTGGCCGACCTGCCCACCGCGGGAATCGTGGCGCGGTTGCGCGGCGGCGGGGCGGACATCGGCCTTGGCACCTTTCCCGTGGCCGAGGCCGACCTGTCGCGCCGCCCGGTCCTGTCCGATCCGATGATGGCCTTCGCCGCGCCCGGCACGCTGCCCCCGGCCCCACGCTGGGCCGATCTTGCGGGGCTGCCGGTGATCGCGATGGCCGCGACCAACGGCTTGCGCGTGCCCGCCGAACTGGGGTTCGAGGCCGCCGGGCTGCCGCTTTCCCCGGTGCATGAGGTGCAGGGCATCGCCACCGCCCTGTCGCTGGCGGCGGCGGGCTTCGGCATCGCCATCCTGCCGGGCTATGCGCGCGTCGGGCTTCCGGCCGGGCTTGCCGCGCTGCCCCTGGCCGACCCGTCGATCCGCCGCGACCTGGCGCTGGCCCTGCCGCCGGACCGCCTGCTGTCGCCCGCAGGGCGGGCACTGGCCGACCATCTGGTCCGCAGCCTGCGCAAGCTGGCCCCGGACGACGCCGCAATCGTTAACGATACATGAATTCTTCGGGGTCAACCCATTGGAATCATTCACTCCGCTCCGCGTCCCATCGTGGGACGCCTCAGGTCTCGCGCAGCCGGAACCGCTGGATCTTGCCGGTCGGCGTCTTGGGAAGCGCTGGCACGAAGATCACCCTGCGGGGATACTTGTAGGGTGCGATCACCGCCTTCACGTGGTCCTGCAGCCGGCCGGCCGTGGCCGCGCCGGGCGCGACCCCCGCCGCCAGCACGACATGGGCCACCACGATCTGCCCCCGCTCGTCATCCGGCTCGCCCACCACGGCACATTCCGCGACCTCGGGATGCTTCAGCAACGCCGCCTCGACCTCGGGCCCGGCGATGTTGTAGCCCGCGCTGACGATCATGTCGTCGTTCCGCGCCGCGAAATGGAAATGCCCGGTCTCATCCTGCCAGAAGGCATCGCCGGTGATGTTCCACCCGTTCTCGACATAGGTCCGCTGCCGGTCGTCGGCCATGTAGCGGCACCCGGTCGGCCCGCGCACCGCCAGCCGCCCGACTGTCCCGCGCGGCACCGCGCGGCCCGCCGCGTCCACGATCTTCGCCTCGTAGCCGGTGACCGGCTTCCCCGTGCAGCCGGGGCGGTGGTCATCGAACCGGTTCGACACGAAGATGTGCAGCATCTCGGTCGCACCGATCCCGTCCAGCATCGGCTTGCCGGTCTTGGCCATCCATTCCTCGTAGACCGGCGCCGGCAGCGTCTCGCCCGCGCTGACCGCGGCCCGCAGCGACGACAGGTCCGCGCCCTCGTCCATCGCCTTCAGCATCACGCGATAGGCCGTGGGCGCGGTGAAGCAGACCGTGGCGCGATAGGTCTCGATGATCTCGATCAGGTTCGGCGGCGACGCGTTCTCCAGCAGGCAGGCCGCCGCGCCGAAGCGCAGCGGAAACACCGCAAGGCCGCCCAGCCCGAAGGTGAAGGCCAGCGGCGGCGAGCCGACAAAGACATCGTCGGGCGTGACGCGCAGCACCTCGCGCGCATAGCCGTCGGCGATGATCATCAGGTCGCGGTGGAAGTGCATCGTGGCCTTGGGTTCGCCGGTGGTGCCCGAGGTGAAGCCCAGCAGGGCCACGTCGTCGCGCCCGGTTGGCGGAGCCTGGAACCGCACCGGCTTGCGCAGCGCGGCACGGTCAAGCTCGGCGTCATGGTTGGCGGTGCCGTCGAAACCGACCACCTGCTTCAGAAACCGCGACTCCTTGGCACAGGCCACGATCTCGTCCATCAGGCGGGTGTCGCAGAGGGCAAGCGAGATCTCGGCCTTGTCCACGATCCTGGACAGTTCCCCGGCCCTGAGCATCGGCATGGTGTTGACCACCACGGCACCCGCCTTGGTGGCGGCCAGCCAGCAGGCCACCATCGCCGGGTTGTTGGCCGACCGGATCAGCACGCGGTTCCCGGGCTTGACGCCATAGTCCTCGACCAGGGCGCGGGCCATGCGGTTGGTCCAGTCGGTCAGTTCCTTGTAGGTGCGGCTGCGGCCGTTGCCGATCAGCGCGGTATGGTCGCCAAAACCGCGCTCGACCATGCGGTCGGTCAGCTCGACACCGGCATTCAGCCAGTCCGGATAGGGAAAGGGCCCCGTCAGCAGGTCCGGCCACTGGTCGAAGGGAGGCAGGTTGTCGCGCGTGAAGGTGTCGGCGTGGCCCGAGGGACCGAGGGCATGAACGGTCATTCGGCATCCTCCGGCACGACGGCGGTGGCCTCGATCTCGACCTTGGCGCGATCCTCTACAAGCGCCACGACCTGCACGAGCGCCATGGCCGGGAAGTGGCGGCCGATGGTGGCGCGATAGGCGGCGCCAACCTGGCGCAGGTTGTCGAGATACTCGCGCTTGTCGGTCACATACCAGGTCAGCCGCACAAGATGCTGTGGCCCTGCACCACCACACGCCAATATCTCGACAATGCTGGCCAGCGCCTGCCGGACCTGGCCGGCGAAGTCGTCGGTCTCGAACTGCTGGTCGGCATTCCAGCCCACCACGCCGCCGGTAAACACCATGCGCCCCCTTGCCGAGACCCCGTTGGCGTAGCCTACCGGCGGTTTCCAGGACTTCGGGTTCAGGAAATCATGCGGACTGTCGGTCATTCCGACCCCTCCTTGACCAGATGTTGCGTGAAACCGCGCTGCATCTCGGCCGGCCAGGGGTCGGGCCGTCCCTGTGCATTCACCCATACGAGCGTGAACATCCCGTTAAGGCGCGGCGCACCCGCGCAGGTGGCGGCGATGGCAAGGGTCACGCTGGTGCGGCCGAGGCGCGTGACATCGAGCGAGAAGGTCAGAACCTCGCCGAGGCGCGACGGCGCGGTGAAGTCGATGGCGATCCGGGCGGTGGGCACGCCACGCCCCTCCGCGACCATCCGCGCGAAGGGGAAGCCGATGACTTCACGAAAGAAGTTCTCGACCGTCGCGTTCGTCATCTCGAAATAGCGGGGGTAGAACACGATGCCCGCAGGGTCGCAGTGATTGAACTCGACCGGGTTGTCGCGCAGCCAGGTCATGCCAGATGCCCCCGCGCGATGACCACGCGCTGCACATCGCTGGCCCCTTCGTAGATCCGCAATGCCCTGATATCGCGGTAGAGTTTCTCGACCGTGCTGCCCGACCGCACGCCCTCTCCGCCAAAGAGCTGAACCGCGGTGTCGATGACGGTCTGCGCTGCCTCGGTGGCGTGCAGCTTTGCCATCGCGGCTTCGCGGGTGATCCGGGGGGCACCCGAGTCCTTGGCCCAGGCGGCGCGATAGACCAGCAGCGCCGAGGCATCGACGGCCATTGCCATGTCGGCGATATGCCCCTGGACAAGCTGGAGATTCGCCAGCGGCTCGCCCTGGATGCGCCGGGCCTTGACGCGCGCGGTCGCCTCGTCGAGCGCCCGGCGGGCCATGCCGAGCGCCGCCGCGCCGACGGTGGAGCGAAACACGTCGAGCACCGACATCGCCAGCTTGAATCCCTCGCCCGGGCGGCCGATCAGGGCCTCGGCGGGCAGGTCCACCCCGTCGAGCGACAGGGTCGCAAGGGGGTGGGGTGCGATGGTTTCCAGCCGTTCCGCGATCGTCAGTCCGGGGCTGCCGGCGGGCATCAGGAAGGCGGAAATGCCCTTGGCGCCGGGGGCTTCGCCGGTTCGGGCAAAGACCGTGTAGAGATCGGCGATGCCGCCGTTCGAGATCCAGGTCTTGGCGCCCGACAGGCGCCAGCCCGCCTCGGTGCGGGTGGCGGTGGTGGCGGTGGCGGCAACGTCGGAGCCGGAGCCGGGTTCGGTGAGCGCGAAGGCCGCGATGGCCTGCCCGCTGCGGGTGCGCGCCAGCCAGCGGCGCTGTTCCGGGGTGCCGAACAGCGATACGGCGCCCATGCCAAGCCCCTGCATCGCAAAGGAAAAGTCGGCAAGGGGATCGTGCCGCGCCAGGGTTTCGCGGATCAGGCAGAGGGTGCGGACATCCAGCGTTTCACCGGTATCGGCGCCGGAATGGACGAGCCAGCCGTCGCGCCCGAGGGCGGCAACGAGACCCCGGCAGGCGGCATCGGTATCGCCATGATACACCGGCAGATGGGCCGCGCACCAGTCGTCCAGCCGGGCGGCAAGGTCGCGGTGGCGCGGTTCGAAGAAGGGCCAGTCGAGGAAGCTTCGGTCGGGCATGGGGCGTCTGGTATCCGTCTGGTCTGCGTATGGCTTGCGTATGGCATCCGTCCCGACAGGGCGCGCGCTGCGTCAATCACCCAGAAAGGCCGGCGTCTCCTTCGCGACGAAGGCGCGGTAGGCGCGTTCGAAGTCGCGGGTCTGCATGCAGATGGCCTGGGCCTGGGCCTCGGCCTCGATGGCCTGGTCGAGCCCCATGTTCCATTCCTGGTTCAGCATGGTCTTGGTCATGCCATGGGCGAAGGTCGGCCCCTCGGCCAGCCGGCGGGCAAGCGCCATGGCCTCGGGTTCCAGCCGGTCGGCGGCGTGGAGCGCGTTCCAGAAACCCCAGCGTTCGCCTTCCTCGGCACCGAAGGACCGGCCGGTGTAGAGCAGTTCCGCCGCCCTGCCCTGCCCGATGATGCGGGGCAGCATGGCGCAGGCGCCCATGTCGCATCCGGCAAGGCCGACGCGCGTGAACAGGAAGGCGCATCTGGCCTGCGGCGAGGCGAGCCGCAGGTCGGCGGCCATCGCCATGATCGCGCCCGCGCCGACGCAGATGCCATCGACGGCCGCAATCACCGGCCGGCCGCAGTGCAGCATGGCCTTGACCAGATCGCCGGTCATCCGGGTGAAGGCCAGCAGGCGCTTCATGTCCATGTCGACGAGCGGGCCGATGATGTCATGCACATCGCCGCCGGAGCAGAAGTTGCCGCCGTTGGAGGCGAGTATCACCACGTCCACGTCATCGGCATAGGGCAGCGCGCGGAACGTGTCGCGCAGTTCGGCGTAGCTGTCGAAGGTCAGCGGGTTCTTGCGCTCGGGCCGGTTCAGGCGGACGGTTGCGACACGGTCCTGCACGGTCCAGAGGAAGTGCTGCGGGGCAAGGGTGGCGAGGCTGGTCATGGCGCGTCTTTCAGGCGTTTCAGGATCGCGGTCAGGGTGTCGATCTCGGCCTCGGTCAGGGTGCCGAACAGGCGGTTGACCTCGGCCTCATGGTCGGCGGCCCAGCCCTCGAAGGTGGCGAGGCCGACGTCGGTCAGCGCCACGCGGAAGGTGCGGCGGTCGGCTTCATCCTGCGTGCGCCGGGCCAGCCCGTCCTTTTCCAGCCGGTCCACGACGGCGGTGGCATTGCCGTTCGAGACCAGAAGCATGCGCGAGAGTTCCCCCATCGTCAGCCCGTCGCGCCGCCGCCAGAGCGCGGCCATCACGTCGAACCGGGGCAGCGTCGTGTCATGGCGGGTGCGCAGATGGTCGCGCAGCGCGGATTCGGCCGTTCGGGTGGCACCGAGCAGGCGGATCCACAGCTTGAGCCGCCGCTTGGACAGTGGATCGGGGGCGCCGGGGCCATTCATGTCTCGCCCCCCGACACGGAGAGCGCGTGGCCGTTCACCTGCGCGGCACCGGGCGAGGCCAGGAACAGCGCCACGGCGGCGACCTCGTCGGGGGTGATCATGCGGCCGGTGGGGTTGTCGCGGACCACCTCGGCCAGGGCGGCCTCGGGCGTCAGGTCAAAGCGCGCCTGCACGGCGGCGACCGCCCGTTCGGCCAGCGGCGTGTCGACGAAGCCGGGGCAGATCGCGTTGCAGGTGATGCCCTTGCGCGCCACGTCCTGCGCCACAGACCGCACGAGGCCCAGCACCCCGTGCTTGGCGGCCGCATAGGCCGGTATCGTCGCCCCGCCCTTGAGCGCGGCGGTCGAGGCGATGGCGATCAGGCGCCCGTCCCCTGGCATGGCGTGCAGCGCCTCGCGGAAGGTCAGGAAGGTGCCGGTCAGGTTGAGGGCGAGGGTCCGGTTCCATTCGGCCAGCGTCACGCCGCGCAGCCTGCCCGCCGCGCCGCCGCCCGCATTGGCCACGACGACGTCGAACGGACGGTCGAACAGGGCGGCCACCTGCGCCTCGTCTGTCACGTCGGCGGTGCGGCAGGTCATGGCGCGGCCGGTCGCGGTTTCCTGCAGGGCGTCCATACGGCGGCCCGCGATGGTGACATCCTCGCCCGCATCCGCGAAGGCGCGCGCCACCGCCCGCCCGATGCCCGACCCGCCGCCGGTGACCAGAACGCGCCTCATGCCCGGATCACCTCGGCCGCGCGTTCGCGCAGGCGGAAGGCCTGGTCGCGGCCTGCCAGGTAGGGCAGCGGCCAGGGGGTGGCGGCATCGCCCAGTTCGGCGGCCGCGTGCAGCGTCCAGTAGGGATCGGCCAGATGCGGGCGGGCGAGGCAGACCAGATCGGCCCGCCCGGCCATCAGGATGCCGTTCACCTGATCGGCCTCGGTGATGTTGCCGACGGCCATGGTGGCAAGTCCCGCCTCGTTGCGGATGCGGTCGGAGAACGGGGTCTGGAACATGCGGCCGTAGACCGGGCGCGCGGCGGGCGTGGTCTGGCCGGCCGAGACGTCGATGATGTCGGCACCGGCGGCGGCAAGAATCCGGGCGACCTGCACCGCATCCTCGGGTGTGATGCCGTCGCTGCCCACCCAGTCGGTCGCGGAGATGCGCACCGACATCGGCTTGTGCGCGGGCCAGGCGGCCCGCATCGCCGAGAACACCTCGACCGGAAACCGCATCCGGTTCTCGAGCGCGCCGCCATGGTCATCGGTGCGGCGGTTCGAGACCGGCGAGATGAAGGACGAGATCAGGTATCCGTGCGCGGCATGAAGTTCGACCATGTCGAACCCCGCGCGGTCGGCCATCCTGACCGCCGCGACGAACTGGTTGCGCACCACGTCCATGTCCGACCGGGTCATCGCCCGGGGGACGGGGTGGCCTTCGGCCCAGGGCAGCGCCGATGGGGCCAGCAGTTCCCAGGGGGCGGCAAGGGGGCGATCCTCTTTCCCGCCCTTCAGGCCCATGGCGCCCTTGCGGCCGGCGTGACCGATCTGGGCGCAGATCCTCGCGCCGGTCTCCTGATGCACGAAATCGACGATGCGTTTCCAGGCGGCCTTGTGGGCCGGGGCATAGAACCCGGGGCAGCCGGGGGTGATGCGGCCGGTATCCGACACGCAGGTCATCTCGGTATGGACAAGGCCCGCGCCGCCCTTGGCGCGTTCGGCATAATGGACGAAGTGCCAGTCGCCGGGCGTGCCGCCCGCCGCGCGGTACTGCGCCATGGGCGAGACGACGATGCGGTTCTCCAGACGCAGGCCACGCAGCGTGAAGGGCTGGAACATCGGCGCGCGGCCCGGCGTGCCGCCGGCGGCCCGGGCAAAGTGATCCTCGCAGGCGCGCAGGAAGGCCGGATCGCGCCTGCGCAGGTTCTCGTGCCCGATGCGCTGGCTGCGGGTCAGCAGGGAATAGGCGAACTGCAGGGGCGGCATGTCGAGATAGCGCTCGACCTGTTCGAACCATTCGAGGCTGTTGCGCGCCGCCGATTGCAGGCGCAGCACCTCGACCCGGCGTTCGTCCTGGTAGCGCTGGAAGGCGGCCTGGAGGCTGGGCTCGCTGTGCAGGTATTCGGCCAGGGCGATGGCGCTGTCGAAGGCGAGGCGGGTGCCCGAACCGATCGAGAAATGCCCGGTGGCCGCGGCGTCACCCATCAGCACGACGTTTTCGTGGAACCATCTTTCGCAGATCACGCGGGGAAAGTTCATCCAGACCGCCGACCCGCGCAGATGCGCGGCATTCGAGATCAGGTCGTGGCCGCCGAGGTGGCGGGCGAAGATGCGGGTGCAGGTGGCAACCGTATCCTCTTTCGACATGTGTTCGAACCCCCAGCGGTCCCAGGTTTCCTGGGTGCATTCGACGATGCAGGTCGCGGTGTCGGCGTCGAACTGGTAGGCATGGGCCCAGACCCAGCCGTGTTCGGTATTCTCGAAGATGAAGGTGAAGGCGTCATCGAACTTGGCCTTCGTGCCGAGCCAGACGAACTTGCACAGCCGGGTATCGATGTCGGGGCGGAAGTGGTCGGCCCATTCGCGCCGGGTCGCCGAGTTGATGCCGTCGCAGGCGACGACGAGGTCATGGTCGGCGGCGTAGGCGGCGGCGGGCTGGAACTCGGTCTCGAACCGCAGGTCGACGCCGAGTTCACGCGCCCGCGCCTGCAGCAGGACCAGAAGCGCCTTGCGCCCGATCCCCGCGAACCCGTGCCCGCCCGAGACCACGCGATCGGGGCCGCGCACCACGGCGATGTCGTCCCAGTAGGCAAAGCTGTCGCGGATGGCCCGTGCCGACTGCGGATCGTTCCGCGTCATCCGGCCGAGCGCGTCATCCGACAGCACCACGCCCCAGCCGAAGGTGTCGTTGGCGCGGTTGCGTTCGAGGACGGTGATGCTGTGCGACGGATCGCGCAGCTTCATCGAGATCGCGAAATAGAGCCCCGCCGGACCGCCACCCAGGCACAGAACCTTCATTGCATCCCTCCCCTGGCCGCGCCGCCGAGTCATGCCGCGCCGCGTTGAGCGTGCCACCGGCGCCATATTATTTCAAGCTTGAAATTTCTGCCTTGATCGGCCGCCGATTTCCCCCGATCATGACGCAAAGCGGGGGATGTGCATGGACATCGTGGGGGTTGTCGGGCTGGGCGCGATGGGACTGGGCATCGCGCAGGTGTTTCTGGCGGCAGGGCACCGGGTGGTCGCCACCGACGCGATGGCTGCCGCCCGCGACAGCGCGGCCGCTCGGCTGGAGGCGGACCTGGCCCGCAGGGTGGCGGCGGGCCGACTGGGCGCGGATTCCGCCCTCGAGATGATCGGGCGGCTGGCCGTCCTGCCCGATGCGGCCGGCCTCGCCGGCACGCGCCTGGTGATCGAGGCGGTGATCGAGGATCTGGCGGTGAAGCGCGCCCTGTTCGGGATGCTGGAAGGCGTGGCGCCGCAGGCGGTTCTGGCGACGAACACATCCTCGCTGTCGGTCGGTGCCGTGGCGGCGGGGCTGGAACGGCCGGGGCGGGTGGTGGGCCTGCATTTCTTCAACCCGGCCCCGGCGATGAAGCTGGTGGAGCTGATCGCGCATGCCGGCAGCGATGCGGCCGCGCTGGCGCTGGCGCGACGGCTGGCCGAGGGGGCGGGCAAGACGGTCATCGCCTGCGCCGACCGGCCCGGGTTCATCGTGAACCGCTGCGCCCGGCCCTATTACGGCGAGGCGCTGGCGATGCTGGAAGCCGGGCGGGTTCCGGGCGAGATCGACGCGGCGATGGTGGCGGCGGGCTATCGGCTGGGACCCTTTGCGCTGATCGACCTGATCGGGGCGGATGTGAACCTTGCCGCCACCGAGGGGGTGTGGGCGGCGATGGGGCGGAACCCCCGCTATCACCCGTTCGAGGCATTGCGGGCGCAGGTCGCGGCCGGGCGGCTGGGCCGCAAGTCGGGCACGGGTTTCGTGACGGGCGCGATGCCGGTCGAGCCGCCGCCGGATGCGGCGGACATCGTGCTGCGCATCGAGGCGACGCTGGCCAACGAGGCGGCCTATCTGCTGGCCGAGGGCGGGGTCGATGCGGCAGGCATAGACACCGCGCTGCGGCTGGGGCTGAACTTTCCGCGCGGCGCCCTTGCGGCGGCGCAGGCGCAGGGCTGGGACCGGATCCGCGACACGCTGGCGGCACTGGCGGCTGCCGCGCCGGCGCATCTGGCGGGGCGCTACGATCCGGCGCCAGGGCTGGGCACGATGGGCGACAGGACGATTTGATCCTGCGTTGACGGGGAGAAAACCCATATTTGACGAGGCTTTGACGGGGCCGGGCTGGACGGTGACGGCGGAATGCGACAGACTTTCCGCAACGTCAATCAGGAGCGTCCCATGTCCGCCCGCCCCGTTCTTCAGAACAGTGTCCGACTGGTCCTGACCGCGACCGGACCGATGGCAGAGATGGTGGCCGACATCCTGACGGCGCACCTGGGCCTGCCGGCCGGCGAGGCCGCCAGACGCCTGGCCGGGGCGCAGCCGGTGATTGCCGAGGGCCTGCCGCGCGGGCAGGCACGGCGGGTTGCGGCGCTGCTGTCGGTGATCGGGGCGCGGGCGAGGATCGAAGGGCACCAGGCCAGCGCGACCGATCCACGCCGCGACATCGCGCTGCACCCGCGCGGCCGGGTGACCCGGACCGACACGTTGCAGACGCTGGCCCATGTGGCGATGCGTCCGCCCCGAGACCTGGCGCGCGATCTGGCCTCGCCCTCTGGCCTTGTGATCACGGGGCTGACGCTGGAGCGTGTCGGGCTGTGGCAGGCGGCGATGCCCCGCCTGACCGGGCTGCGCCTGATCCTGTCGGACCCGGCGACGGCGCGCTACGACCTGATCCCGTTGCAGCGCCCGGCCGATCCGGCGGCGCCCGCGGCGCTGGCGCGGCAGCTGGCGCGGCTGGGCACGCGGCGCTGCGCGATGACCTGCGCGATCGCGGCCGACCTCGACCGGGCGACGTGCGATCACCTGATGCGCCGTTTTCCCGGCAGCGGCGCGGCACCGGTGAATCGCGATTTCCAGCGGTTCGACCTGATGCTGGAAGGCGCCGAAGGACTGTCCGACAGCGAGGTCAGCGACTTCCTGATCACGCGCGGCGGGGCGATGCCCGGAACCGTGCTGGCGCCGGGCGCCGGGAGCCCGATGTGCATCGAACGCGGCCTGCCCCGGGCGCAGGCGCTGGCTTTCCAGGCCGAATATGCGGCGATCGGGCTGCGCACGCGCGCGCGGCTCTGCGGTCTCGGCCCCGCCTGACGGCGGCACCCACAGGGTCGGCGCCCGGATCCCCCCGCTCCCGGGGGAGCGCGCGGCCCCGAGGCGGCCCCTTTCCCCGGGGGCCGCCTCCCTATCTCGTTCAAATGCCAGCGGTTAAGCCGGCCTTCACCGCGATGTGCGAGGTCTGGTCCCGGGTGTTGGAACGGGTGTGTGGATGGCAGGGCAGTCAAATGCCGCGCCAGTCATCATCAAGCGGAAGAAGATCATCGCGGGCGGTGGCCACCACGGGGGGGCGTGGAAGGTTGCCTATGCCGACTTCGTGACGGCCATGATGGCCTTCTTCATGCTGATGTGGCTGTTGAACGCGACGACCGAAAAGCAGCGCAAGGGGCTTGCGGACTATTTCAATCCGACGATCCCGGTGAACCGGATATCGGGCGGCGGCGATGGCGCCTTCGGCGGTGACAGCGTGTTCGCGGAACAGGCGCTGGCGCGCAACGGATCGGGCGCGTCGAACCTGCACCCGACCGAGGATGAGCAGGCGCGCGGCGAGATCGGGACCATGCAGGCCGAGGCCCAGGCCGCAGCCGAGGAACAGGCGAAACAGATCGCGCGGATGCTGACGGCGCGCGGCGGCGAAAGCATGACGATGGAACGCGCCCTGCGGCATGTGGCGACGAAGGTGACGGACGAGGGGCTGGTGATCGAGGTCTTCGACCTGCCCGACGTGCCGCTGTTCGACGCGCTGACGGCCGCGCCGGCACCGATCCTGCGCGACATCGCGGCGCTGCTGGCAGAGGTGCTGGCGGTCACCGCGAACGATCTTGCGGTGAACGGGCATGTGCGTTCGCTTCCCGTGACGCTGATCGACAATCCGGTCTGGACGCTGTCCTCGGAACGGGCGCAGGCCATGCGCGGCCTGCTGGAGGACGCCGGCCTTGCCGCCGGGCGGATGGCCCGGATCAGCGGGCACGCCGACCGCGCGCCCGTGACGCCCGACCCGGCGGCCGTGCGCAACAACCGGCTGGAGGTCGTGCTGTTGCGCCGGGACAGGTAGGAAATCCGGCGGAGTTTATCGGTTAACCGCCTGTCAATCTTGCGTTAGTCCGATCTTAAGGGACGCTGCGGATGCTGCATGCCGACCATTGCGTCGCGCAGCAGAAGGGTGCCATCCGATGACGATTTCCTCCTCGCTCAATGCGGGGGTCGCAGGGCTGAACGCCAATGCGACCCGACTGGCCACGATCTCGGACAACATCGCCAACTCGGCCACCTATGGCTACAAGCGGTCGGACGCGGATTTCCACTCGGTCGTCATCCAGGGCAATGCGGGATCGTCCTATTCGGCGGGGGGCGTGCGCGTCTCGACGGCACGCCTGATCGACGAACGGGGGCCGCTGATCGCGACGTCGAACCCCACGGACATCGCCATCGACGGGCGCGGCTTCCTGCCGGTCACCACGATCGGCGCGGTGGGGGCCGCCGACGGCGCCTACCCGGTCGCGCTGGCCACCACGGGATCGTTCCGGCCCGACGAGAACGGCATCCTGCGCACCGTGACGGGTGAGGTGCTGATGGGATGGCCGGCCGATTTCGACGGGACCGTGCCGCCTTTCCCGCGTGACACGATGGCGGGTCTCGTGCCGGTGCGGATCAGCTCGAACGAATATGTCGGCAACCCCTCGACCGAACTGTCGCTGGGGGTCAACCTGCCCGCGACGGCGACGATGGCGGGATCGACCTCGGGGCCGATCGATCTGGCGGTCGAATACTACGGCAACCTCGGCACGTCGGAGAAGCTGACCTTCACCTTCACCCCCTCGGTTCCCCTGACGGGATCGTCGAATGAATGGACCATGACCGTCGCGGACAGCGCGCTGGGCGGCGCCACGGTGGGGGAATATGTGCTGACGTTCGATTCGGGCCGGGCGACCGGCGGCACGCTGCTGTCGGTGTCGACGCTGTCGGGCGGAACCTACGATCCGGTGACGGGCCAGGTCGGCGTGACGCTGGGCGGGGGGCCGATGCAGATCGGCCTGGGCCTGCCCGGCGCCCCGAACGGAATGACGCAGCTGTCCGACAGCTTCGCCCCCACCTCGATCGCCAAGAACGGCTCTCCGGTCGCGACGCTGACCGCGGTGGAGATGGACCGGAACGGCAACCTGCTGGCGATCTACGACCAGGGCTTCACACGCCGCATCTATCAGATTCCGCTGGTTGACGTGCCGAATCCGAATGGTCTGACGGTGCTGTCCAACCAGACCTACCAGATCTCGCCCGCCTCGGGTCCGTTCTACCTGTGGGACGCGGGCGACGGGCCGACAGGCACGACCGTGGGCTACAGCCGCGAGGAATCGGCGACCGATGTTGCGGCGGAGCTGACGCAGCTGATCCAGACGCAGCGCGCCTATTCCTCGAACGCCAAGGTGATCCAGACGGTGGACGAGATGCTGCAGGAAACCACCAACATCAAGCGCTGACGTCCCCCCGGCCCCGGAGGATAGGGCATGAGCATTGCGGCCACCATGTCGAACGCGCTTTCGGGCCTGACGGTGGCGTCGCGCGCGGCCGAGCTTGTCTCGTCGAATGTCGCGAATGCTCTGACCGACGGCTATGCGCGGCGCGAGTTGCAGGTGACGGCGCGCAGTGTCGGGTCCACCGGCCAGGGCGCACAGGTCGTGGGCGTCAGGCGGGCGGTCGACCCGGTGGTGATCGCCGACCGCCGCGTGGCGCAGGCGGGTGCGGGCGACCGGGGACTGCGGGCCGGTGCCCTGGCACGGATCGAGTCGGCCCTGGGCAGCCCGGAGGCCGACGGATCGCTGACCGACCGGATCGCCATGCTGGAGGCGGCGCTGGTCGAGGCGGCCAGCCGCCCCGATTCGGACGCGCGGCTGGGCGCGGTGGCGGATGCGGGCCGCGCACTGGCGGCCAAGCTGCGCGACGCCACTGGCGAAGTACAGGCGGTGCGCATGGCGGCAGATGCCGCCATCGCGCAGGATGTCGGCCGGATCAACGACGCGCTGGACCAGGTGGCGCGGCTGAATGCGCAGATCCAGGGCCTGGGGGGCACGGGGCGCGACCCGAGCGCCCTGATCGACCAGCGGCAGCAGGTGATCGACGGGATCGCAACGCTTGTGCCGCTGCGCGAGATCGACCGGGGCAACGGGCTGGTCGCGCTCTACACCACCGGCGGTGCCGCGCTGCTGGACGGAACACAGCCGTCGCGGCTGGGGTTCGAACCGGTCGGCGTGATCGTGGCCGAGATGTCGGCGGCCGGCGGCGTGCTGTCCGGGCTGACGCTGAACGGCCGCGCGGCCGATACCGGTTCGCAGGGCCTGTTCGCCGGGGGCGAACTGGCGGCGCGATTCGCCCTGCGCGACGAGATCGCCCCGCGCGCGCAGGCGGATCTGGATGCCGTTGCGCGCGACCTGATCGAACGCTTGCAGGCCCCCGGGCCGGACGGAACGATCGGCCCCGGCATGCCGGGCCTGTTCATGGACGGCACCACCGCCCTCGATCCGGCGGAGGAGACCGGCATCGCCGGGCGGATCGTCTGGAACCCGGCCGCCGATCCGGACCGCGGCGGCGCCTTGTGGCGGCTGCGCGACGGGCTGGGCGCACCGGCCCCCGGTGCGACGGGGGACTCGGCGCTTCTGGTCGCGCTGGGCGAGGCCCTTCGCATGCCGCGCGCGACGGCCTCGGGCAGCACGGCCGGGGGTGTGCGCAGCCTGGCCGATCTCGCCGCGCAGGCGGCATCGCGCATCGCCGGTTCACGGCTCGCGGCGGACACCGAGGTCAGCTTCTCCGCGGCCCGGGCGGAGGCCCTGCGCCAGGCCGAACTGGACGGTGGCATAGATACCGACCGCGAGATGCAGGACCTGCTGATGATCGAGCGCGCGTATGGCGCGAACGCGCGCGTGGTGCAGACCGTCGACACGATGATCAAGCTCATTCTGGAGATCTGACACATGGCGATCGTCTCGGCGGGCGACATGTCGCTGGCCTTCCAGCAGCGCCGCGATGCCGCCGCGCTGAAGCTGTCGGTGCGGCGGCTCGCGACCGAGGTGACGACGGGGCGGGTGGCCGACACGGCGCGCGCCGTGCGCGGCGACCTGGTGCCGCTGGCAGGGTTGCAGACATCCATCGCACGGGCGGGCGCCTACCGTACCGCAAGTGCCGAGGCCGCGCTGTTCGTGGGTGGCATGCAGGCGGTGCTGGGGCGCATCGACGACCTGGCCACGGCCATGTCGGGCAGCCTGCTGACCGCCGGAAACACCGGTCAGCCCGCCATGGTGGCCGCGGTTGCCCAGGATGCCGCCGCGCGTTTCGATGCGGCGGTCTCGGCGCTGAACACGCGGCTGGGCGACCGGACGCTCTTTGCCGGCACCGGCACCGGCGGCCCCGCCCTGACCGGCGGCACGGCGCTGCTCGATGCACTGGCCGCCGCTGCGGGGGGCGCCGTCACGGCGGCCGAGACCGAGGCGGCGGTGCGGGCCTGGTTCACCAGCCCGGCCGGGTTCGGCGCGGCCTATCAGGGGGGCGCGCCCCCGTCGCCCCTGCCGCTCTCGCCCGAGGATACGCTGCGCATCGACCTGACGGCGCAGGACCCCGCCTTGCGCGATACGCTGGCCGGCCTGGCGATGGCGGCACTGATCGACCGCGGCGTTCCGGCGGGCGGGCCTGCGGAGCGGGCCGATCTTGCCCGCCGGGCGGGAGAGGCGCTGATCTCGGGCGCCACGGGGCGGGCCGGCATCGCCGCGCGGCTGGGCGTGGCCGAGGCGCGGATCGAGGCGGCGGACCGCCGCAACGCCACCGAGATCACCGCGCTCGAGATCGCGCGGGCCCAGATTCTGGAGGCGGACAGCTACGCGGCCGCCACCGCCCTCGAAGCGGCGCAGAGCCAGCTTGAGACACTTCATGCCGTCACCGCGCGCCTGTCGCGCCTCAGCCTGGTGGATTTCCTGCGATGATCCGACTTCTGCTTGCCGCCGTCCTGACATTGGCCGCGATGGCCGCATCCGCCGCGCCCGTCCGCATCAAGGACCTGGTCGACTTCGACGGGGTGCGCGGCAACGATCTGGTCGGCTATGGCCTGGTCGTCGGGCTGGCCGGCACCGGGGACGGGCTGCGCAATTCACCCTTCACCGAGGAGATGCTGGCGAACCTGCTGGAGCGGCTGGGCGTCAACGTCGCGGGAGAGGAGTTCCGGCCAAAGAACGTGGCCGCCGTACTGGTCACCGCCACGCTGCCGCCCTTTGCCCGGTCGGGCGGCCGGGTCGATGTGGCGGTATCCGCCATCGGCGACGCGAAGAGCCTGCTGGGCGGCACACTGGTGATGACGCCACTGAACGGGGCGGACGGGCAGATCTATGCGGTGGCACAGGGGTCGATCATCGCGGGTGGCGTCGCGGCCGAGGGGCAGGCAGCCCGCGTGGTGCAGGGTGTGCCCACCGCAGGCACGATTCCCGCCGGCGGGCGGATCGAGCGTGAGGTGGAGTTCGATTTCACCGCCGTGGGCGCCGTCCGGCTGGCTCTGCGCAACCCCGACTTCACCACCGCCGGGATGATCGAGACCGCGATCAACCGGGATTTCGGTCGGGGTGTCGCCGTGATGCTGGATGCCGGAACCGTTGCGGTCGACATCGCGGTCGCGCGCATGGCCTCGCCTGCGCATGTGATGGGGCGGATCGAGAACATCGCTGTATCGCCCCAGACGCGCG
Source organism: Paracoccaceae bacterium (assembly GCA_019454225.1). NCBI lineage: Bacteria > Pseudomonadati > Pseudomonadota > Alphaproteobacteria > Rhodobacterales > Paracoccaceae > Paracoccaceae bacterium. The sequence goes on from CP075370.1 coordinate 4,149,379, forward strand.
CGAGGGTGGTGGTGGACCAGCGGTCCGGCACCATCGTGATGGGCGAGGACGTGCGGATCAGCCGGGTGGCGGTGTCGCAGGGCGGCCTGACGCTGCGGGTCGAGGAAATGCCGCAGGCGGTGCAACCCAACCCCTTCGCACCGGGCGAGACGATCATCCTGCCCCGCAGCTCCGCCAGCATCGAGCGCGACCCGGGAACCGGGCTGGCCGAGGTGAGCGGGGGCGCGAACCTTTCCGAGATCGTCTCGGGGCTGAATGCCCTGGGCGTGGCACCGCACGACATGATCGACATCCTGAAAAGCATCCATGCGGCCGGAGCGCTGCATGCCGAACTGCTGGTGCGCTAGGTCTTGTTCTCAATACGGGGATTCCCGACGGTTCGCAATCGACGGTCCGGCCGCGGTCGGCGCGGCAATCCACCGGAGGCGGCGCACGCACTGCCGATGCCGATGCCGATGCCGATGCCGAGAACACCACGGAAGGCGCGGACGGAGGGCCGACAGGGGGTCCGGCAAGGGCTGTCAGGCGCCGGTGTAACCCCTTACCAGCGCGCCCGAGATCAGGGTCCAGCCGTCGGCCACGACGAAGAAGGCCAGCTTGAAGGGCAGCGCGACGACCGCGGGCGGCACCATCATCATGCCCATCGACATCAGCACGGCGGCGACGACGAGGTCGATGATCAGGAAGGGCAGGAAAACGAGGAAGCCGATCTCGAAGGCCCGCTGGATCTCGCCCAGCAGGAACGCCGGCACCAGCAGCGACAGCGGCGCCTCGACCGGCGCTGCGGCAGGGGGCACCTGCGGACGCAGGGCGGCGAGAGCGGCATAGGTATCGGCATCGAGGCGGGCCGCCATGAAGTGGCGGAAGGGTTGCAACGTGGCGGGCAGCGCCTGTTCGAGGGTGATTGCGTCACGCGTCAGGGGTTCGACCCCGTTCGTCCAGGCCTCGGTCAGGACGGGGTCCATCACGAACCAGGTCAGGAACAGCGCCAGCGTCACGATCAGCATGTTGGGCGGCGCCTGCTGCAGGCCAATCGCCTGGCGCAGGATCGACAGCACCGTCACGATGAACGGAAAGCAGGTCACCATCACCGCGAGCCCCGGCACGAGGCTGAGCACCGTCACAAGCGCGATGAGCTGGACAGCCCGCCCCGAAAGCGAGTTGCCCTCGCCCAGATCGAGCGTGACCGTCTGGGCCGCTGCCGGGCTGGCCGCGACGAGCACCATCAGGGCCAGAAGTGTCACGCCGGGCCGCATCAGAGCGCGCCGCGCAGATCTGCGACCTCGGTCAGGCGCACGGCAAGCTGGCCGGCCTGATCCCCCTCGAGTTCGCGCAGTTCACCGCGCGCGATGAGCCGGTCGCCGACGTAGAGTTCGACCGGGTCCTCGACCCGCCGGTCAAGGGGCAGGACGGCATCGCGTTCCAGCCGCAAGAGGTCGCGGATCAGGGGCCGGGCCTTGCCGACCGAGACGGTTATCTCGATCGGCACCTGTGCGAAGGGTGTGTCGGGGCGGTCATCCATCGGCGGACTCCTCGGTCGGGGCAGGATGCGGCAGCAGGGCAAAGAAATCGGCGACGGCGGCAGCGATGGATGCCGTGGCAGCGTCGAGCGACACATGACGCTCGGCCTCGCCGATGGTCAGCCGCGCCTCGGCCTCCGGAAGGGCGGGATCCTCGATGATCGTCAGGGACAGCGCAGTCTCGGTCGCAAGCACGCCTTCGACACCGGCGCGTGCGGCCGGGTTCAGCGCGATCCGCACGGGCACGAGCGCCATCTGTGCCGCCAGCGGGCGCAGCGTCTCGACCACCACGGCGCCGAGGGCGGCGCGCGCGATGGCGGGCAGGATGCGCCCGGTCATCTCGGTCAGCAGGGGTTCGAGGGCGCGCAGCACATGCTCGCGCGCCTCGTGATAGGTGAAGCCCAGGGTCTGAAGATGGCGCCCCAGATCGGCCGACATCTTCTGCCGGTCGTCCTCGGCCGCCGCTGCCGCGTCATCCCAGCCGGCGGCATAGCCCTGCTCATAGGCCGCGAGCCGGGCCTCCTCGAGGGCGGAGGTGTCGGTCACCACGGTGGCGGTGGCGGCCGGGGCGTCGGTCTGGAAAACCTCGAGCCTGAGAGCCATGACCTAGCGACTCTCCTCGTCCGCATCCATCCAGCCGCGCAGCACCTCGACCGATTCGGCACGGCGGTGCTCGATCAGCCGCCGCAGGCGTTCGACCGGGTCCTCGGGCGGATCCACGTCGCCGTCGGCCCCGGACAGCGGGCCCGGACCGCCATCGTCGATCTCGCCCGTCAGGACGCGCAGCCCTTCGGGCGGCAGGTCCGGGGCCGCGGCGCCGGGCAGTGCCAGCAGCGGACGATCCGCAGGCGCCGCCGTGCGCGCCGACAGCAGCGGACGCAGAACGAACAGCCCGAGCAGCAGCGCCACGAAGGCAAGCACGGCCAGCTGTATCAGCGTCATGGGATCGACAGGCCCCAGCGGCGCGAACAGGGGTGCCGAGGCATCGGTGCCAAGTGCGGGCGCAGGTTCGAACGGCATCGACTTCAGCGTCAGCACGTCGCCCCGTGCCGGATCGAGCCCGACGGCCGATGCCACAAGATCGCGCAGCGCCGAGAGTTCCTCCTCGGGCAGGGGTGACCACGCCGGGGCGCCGTCAGGGCCTGCGGCGGTCGTGCCGTCGACCATCACGGCAACCGTCAGCCGACGAACCGCACCGGGCAGGCGCAGGAGTTCCCGGCTGGTCTCCGACACCTCGAAGTTCACACGCTCGCGCGTCTCGGCGCTCTGGCTGCGGCCTTGCGCGCCGGCGGCGGCATCGCCCTCGGGCAGGTTGGAGGCGACGGTCACCTCGCCGCCGGGTTGGGTGGAGGAATTCGTACGCTCTTCCGTCTCGGACGAGATGGCGACGCGACCCTGCGGATCGAAGCGCCGCTCGGTGACCGATTCCCGGTCGGTCACCACCTCGACACTGACCTCGACAACCGCACGGCCCGGACCCATCCGTGCTGCCAGCAGCCGTTCGACGCCGCGTTTCAGGTCTGCTGCGCGGGTATCGCCCGAGGCGGGGGCGGCGCCGTCCTCGGCCAGCGGCACAAGGCCGGTGGCCGCGTCAATGACCACGACATCCTCGGGCTGCAGCCCGGCGACGGCCGCGGCGACCAGATGGCGGATCGCCCTGGCGCGGGCAGGCGGCAGGCTGCCGGCCGCCGTCACGGTGACCGAGGCGGTGGGCCGGCGGTCGCGCGCGAAGGGCTGCGCCGGGGCCTGCGCGATATGGACACGGGCGGCGCGAAGCCCCGGCACGCCCAGGATGGTGCGCGCCAGCTCACCCTCCTTCGCGCGCCAGTAGGCGGCATCGAACATCTGCGAGGTCGTGCCGAAGCCGGACAGGCCATCGAGCAGTTCGTACCCTGCACCCCCCGCCGCCGGCAGCCCCTCTGCGGCGAGGGCCAGGCGGAGTTCGTCACGCATCGCGGCGTCGACACGGATCGCATCGCCTTGCACCTGATAGGCCACGCCACGCGCCTCGATCGCCGCCAGCACCTCGCCTGCGACCGCCTGATCGAGCCCGGCGTAGAGCAGCGCCATGCGCGGCGTGCCGGCCGTGCGCGCGAGGCCCAGGATCGCGAGGAACATGCCGAGCGTGGCCACCGCCACCACGGCACGGCGGCGCATGTCGAGTGCTGACCAGGTCGCCATCATGTTCTGCACGACACGTCCCCCTGACCGGGGCAGGACGTGCCCCGGATCACCATCCGCGGGCTTCTGCCCCGCGGGGGCCAGATGTGGACGATCCCGCTTAACAATCGGTTAGTGACCCTCGGTCTATATCTTGCCGTCGAAAGCCGACCGGAGATTCCCATGGCCGTGGTAGAGACGCCGCAGGACGCGCCGCCGCCGAGACGATCCCGCCTGCCGCTGATCGCGGGGCTGGTGCTGGCGCTGGCCCTCGGCGGGGCCGGATTCTACGCAACCTATTCGGGGCTTGTGTTCGGTCACGGCGAGAAGAGCGACGCCAAGGAAAAGCCGGGGGCCCTGCCCGACATCGCCTTTGTTCCTGTCGATCCCGTGGTGATCTCGCTGGGTCCCGGCGCAAGGAACCGCCACCTTCGGATGACCGCGCAGCTTGAGGTCGCAAAGCCGCATGCCGGAGAAGTGACGCTGCTGCTGCCGCGCATCCTGGACGTCCTGAATGGCTATCTTCGCGCGATCGAGATTGCGCAGATCGAGGATCCCGCGGCACTCGTGCGGATTCGCGCGCAGTTGCTGCGGCGCATCCAGATGGTCACGGGCGAGGGGCGGGTGCGCGACCTTCTGATCACCGAATTCGTGCTGAACTGAAGAGGCGGCGATGGACCTGATCGCAGACATCCTGATGATCGCCGGGGCCTTTTCGGCGGCGATCTACTGCCATGTGCTGTCGCGGCGGCTGCAGCGCTTCCAGACGCTGGAGGGCGGGCTCGGCGGGGCGATCGCGGTCCTGTCGGCGCAGGTCGACGACATGACGCGCGCGCTGGATCGTGCGCGGGGCGCGGCGGAGGTGCAGTCGGGCGCGCTTGACGACCTGGTGCGCCGGGGCGAGGCATCGGCGGCACGGCTGGAACTGATGCTCGCCGCGCTGCATGACCTGCCCGAGACAGCCCCCGCAACGGCCGGCCATGCGGCGGAACCGGCACCTGACCGGCGTCTGCGGGTCTTGCGGGCGCGGGTACCGCGCCAGACGCTGGATGCCGCAGAATGACGAGGGGAGCGAACGCACCGAGGCGCCGCGCCGGTGTCGGAACGCTGGCCGTTGTCGCCATCCTGCTGGCCGCGTCGGGGGCGTTGCGCCTGGGCAACGGCATCGGGGAAGCGATCGCCCTGACCACCGACGCACCGGCCGTGCCGCCCCCGGCCCCGCCCACCTGCCCCGAGCCACCTGCGGCACTGTCTGCAGCACTGTCCTTGCGCGAGGAGCGGCTGGCCCTGCGCGAAGCCGCAATCGAGGATCGGATGGCGGCGCTTTCCCTCTCCGATGCCGTGATCACGCAGCGCCTCGCCGCGCTGGCCGAGGCCGAAGCATCGCTGGCTGCCACACTGGCGCTGGCGGACAAGGCCGCGGAGGATGACCTGGCCCGCTTGACGACCGTGTACGAGACGATGAAGCCGAAGGATGCCGCCGCGCTTTTTGCGGCAATGGACCCGGCCTTTGCCGCCGGATTCCTGGGACGGATGCGGCCGGATGCCGCCGCGATGATCCTCGCCGGCATGGAACCGCAGGCGGCCTATGGCGTAAGCCTGCTGCTCGCGGGCCGAAACGCGGCGGCGCCGACGGAATGACATGGACGGATTGTTAACCCGACTCTGGGCAGGTTGCGGGCGGTCCATGCGGAACGAGGTGGCGGAATGATCGGGATCGTCGGCATCATCGTGATCTTCGTGATGGTCTTTGGTGGCTACCTGCTGGCGGGCGGCAAGCTTGGCATCATCATGAAGGCGCTGCCCTTCGAGATGATCATGATCGGTGGCGCGGCAATCGGGGCCTTCCTTCTGTCCAACGACGGCGCAGCGGTGAAACAGGCGCTGCGCGACGTGGGCAAGGTGTTCAAGGGGCCGAAATGGAAACCGGCGGACTATCGCGACCTGCTTTGCCTGCTGTTCGAACTGATCCGGCTGGCGCGCAGCAATCCCGTCGGGCTGGAAGAACACATCGAGAAGCCGGGAGACTCGGCGATCTTCGCCCGGTACCCGCGCATACGCGCCGATCACGAGGCGACGGATCTGATCTGCGACACGCTGCGCGCCGCCTCCATGAACTATGACGACCCCCATCAGGTGGAAGAGGTGCTGGACAAGCGGATGGAGGCGCACCAGAGCCACGCTCTGCATTCGAGCCACGCATTGCAGTCGATGGCTGATGCGCTGCCCGCGCTGGGAATCGTCGCCGCCGTGCTCGGCGTGATCAAGACCATGGGCTCGATCGACCAACCGCCCGAAATCCTTGGCAAGATGATCGGCGGCGCGCTGGTCGGCACCTTCCTGGGGGTGTTTCTGGCCTATGGGATCGTCGGTCCCTTTGCCACCCGCATGCGCGCGGTGACCGAGGAAGACGGGCACTTCTACCTGCTGATCCGCGAAGTCCTGGTCGCGAACCTGCACAATCATCCCGCCAACATCTGCATCGAGGTCGGCCGCCAGAACGCCCCGCACCATGTCAGGCCCAGCTTCTCGGACATCGAGGGTTCGCTGCGCGACCTGAAAACGGAGGCAGCTTGATGCGTCAGTCAAGCCGCCAGTTTGAAATCCTTGCGGAAGGGTGCCCGACTGTGGCGGATGGCCCGGAGCACGTTCACGCCACGTCGTGCGAGGGCGATGACTGCCTGGTTGTGGCGTTTGCCCTCGGCGCGCTTGCGGTCCTGGAAGGCGCGGCTGTCGGAGCGTCCGGGAGAGGCGAAGGCAGTCTGGCAGAAGACGCGCTTGAGGGCACTGTCGCCGCCGTCCGCGCGGCGCAGGAAGCTGGTCTTGCCGGACTGGCGCAGCACCGGGGCGAGGCCCGCGGCGGCGGCCAACGCGTCGGCGCTGTCGAAGCGGTCGATGCGGCCCACCAGAGCGATGAGCGTGGCGCTGAGCGTGGCGCTGAGCGTGGCACCCATCTCCGGCATCGAGAGGATGAGGGCCGCGTCAG